>DASXGD010000021.1:0-2569 GCA_036489245.1 Occallatibacter sp.
CAGCACAAAGATGCTGACCGCCTCCGGCATGGAGCGTCGCACTTGCCCAGCCCCCTGCACATCAATGTCGAGAAGCAGGTCGTGGCCCTCTTTGCGCGCATCTTCGAGCGACTTGCGTGCCGTTCCGTAACAGTGCCCGAAGACCTCGGCATGTTCCAGAAACATGCCTTCCTGCACCATGCGGTCAAATTCGGTCCTGGCCGTAAAGTAGTATTCCCGCCCGTGCTCCTCAGACCCGCGAGGGGAGCGCGTCGTCCACGAAATGGAGAAATCCACTCCGCTCACCTGCTTGCGGAGTTCGCTCACCAGCGTGCTTTTACCCGAGCCCGAAGGCGCCGAAATAATAAAAAGAATTCCCGCCACGATCGTTTTTTGAGCCTCTAGCTTCTAGCTACTAGCTTCTAGTCCATTCCTGCCGAGGTCAGAATCGGTGATCTTACCGACACACTGCTAGAAGCCAGGAGCTAGAAGCTAGAAGCTGTTTTATTCCACGTTCTGAATCTGTTCGCGAGCCTTCTCGATCTCCGCCTTCATGGCCAGGCCCAGTTCGGTAATGCGCGTTCCCTTCCCGCCCACGCCGCCGGTCTTCGAGAGCAGCGTATTGGCCTCACGATTCATCTCCTGCAGCAGGAAATCAAGCTTCTTTCCCACTTCGCCGCTCGAGGCCAGCAGTTCGCGGAAATGGCCAATGTGCGTCGTCATGCGCGCCAGTTCCTCTGCGATGTCGCTGCGGTCCACCAGCACCGCCACTTCTTCGAGCAGGCGCTGCCGGTTGAACTCCGTTCCCGTAGCCGTAATCAGCCGCTGCGTCAGCCGCTCCTGGTAACGCTGCTCGACTTCCGGCCGCAAAAGCGCCACGCCTTCCACGGCTTCCGCCAGACGGCCAAGCGAGGCACGAAGGATGGTCTGGAGCGATTCTCCTTCCCGCGCGCGCATGGTTTTCAATTCTCCCAGCAGGGGAACGATCTGCTGCTGCACGCTCTCGGCTAACGCCGTGAGATCCTCGTCCCCATTGCTGCGGTTGTCGCCTTGCAGCGCGCCGGGAAGACGGAGAATCGCGTTGAGATCCGGCTGTCCGCTGAGCCCATGCTCGTCGCGCGCGGCATTGAAAGCCGCCAGGTAACCGGTGACCAGGTCGCGATTGTAACCGGCCGTCTGTTGCGCCGTGCGATCGACTGAAAGCATCAGTTCCACGTGCCCGCGGACCAGGTGCTCTTTCAGAATGCGGCGCAACTCCATCTCCAGGGCGTCAAGCCCGGAAGGCAGGCGCAATTGGACATCGAGGAAACGGTGATTGACGCTCTTGATGGTGAGCGTATAACTGAGCTGGTCCTGATCGCGGACGGGGACGCGCACCTGAACCCGCGCAAACCCAGTCATTGAGTATATGGGCATCTTGCTATTCCTCGGCCTCCCCTGAGAGCGCGGGCTCCAGAAGGTGTGGATCCTGCTGACCGGCATCCGGCTCGAGCGGCTGCTGGGCGCGCGATTCGGATCCGTCCATGAACTGCAAATGATACAGGCGTTGATAGGTGGGCGAATTGGCCAGCAGTTCCTCATGCGAGCCGACGGCGGTGATCCTGCCATCTTCCAGAACCGCGATGCGGTTGGCGCCTCGAATCGTGCCCAGGCGGTGGGCGATCACGAGCACCGTTCGGCCCTCCACAAGGTTGGCCAGCGCAGCCTGCACCAAGGACTCGCTCTCGGCATCAAGCGCCGAGGTAGCCTCATCGAGGATCAGAATGGGCGCGTTCTTCAGAATGGCGCGCGCAATGGCGATGCGCTGGCGCTCCCCGCCTGAGAGCCGGAAGCCCTTTTCGCCGATCACCGTGTCGTAGCCCTGCGGCATGCGGAGGATGAAGTCGTGCGCCAGGGCATTGCGCGCCGCCTGCTCCACCAGTTCGGCTTTAACATCGGGTCGGCCATAGGCGATGTTATTGCGCACCGTGTCGTTGAACAGAATCGTCTCCTGCGTAACCTGCGCAACCTGCTTGCGCAGCGACGACAGGGTCAAATCGCGAATGTCTTTGCCGTCGAGGAGGATCCGGCCGGAGGTGACGTCGAAGAAACGCGGAATCAGGTTAACGAGAGTCGATTTACCAGCACCGCTGGGGCCAACCAGCGCCACCACTTCACCGGACCGCACCTCGAGATCGACATTGTGCAGTATCTGGTGCTCGCCTTCTTCGGTTGAGTAGGAGAAACCAACATTTTCAAACCGAACCGACGATCGAAAACGATGCAGCGTCGCCGGGTGCACCTTCTCTTTGACATCATCCTTTACGTCGAGGAAGCCAAAGATGGAGGCCGACGCGCCCAGGGCCTGCTGAAAACTGTTGTAGTAATAAGCAAAGCGGCGCACCGGATCGTAGAGTTTGAACAGCGCGATGATGAACGTAATGAAGACCTCGGCAGTCATGCGCCCGTGCTAGATTTCGTTGCGTCCGATCCACAGCAGCAGGGCAATGGCGATGGCCCCGATGGTATCCATCAACGGCGAGCTGATCGACTGGATGCGAACGCTCCGCAGGTTGGCGCGAAACAATCGCTTGGCAGCCTTCTTGAACCG
>DASXGD010000031.1:0-4464 GCA_036489245.1 Occallatibacter sp.
CCAGCGCATACCGGTTCAGGCCGGAGCTGTCGGCAATCTTCACCGGATCACTCGGCAGCCCCAAGGCGCCCGGCGGCGCCGGGTTCGACGCCACCAGGATGTCGTCGTACCAGCCGTGGTAGTGCCCTTCGAACTTGAGAATCTTCGGGCGCCCAGTGTAGCCCCGCGCCAGCCGGAGCACAGCCATGATCGCTTCCGTGCCGGTGTTCGCGAACCGCACGATCTCCGCATTGGGAATCATGCCCTTCAAGAGCTCGGCCACTTCGATCTCGATCCCGGTTGCGGTCGCAAAGTGAGCGCCAGTCGACGCCCCGTCCACAATGGCGGCTGTAATCTCCGGATCCGCGTGGCCAAACGGCAACGCGCCGAATCCCATCATCCAGTCGATGTACTCGTTGCCGTCCACGTCGAAAAGTCGTGACCCCGCCCCTCGCTCCATGAACACGGGGTATTCGCCGTAATTGGCCGGACCGCGCGAGGGGGAACTGCCGCCCTCGATCAGCAACGCACGCGAGCGCTCGTACAAACTCCTCGATCTCTCCGTGCTGAAGACGGTTGCGCTGTTCGTTCTCAAGAAAGCCTCCTCGGTCGAGCCGCTGCCCTGCTGGCAGAAATTGTAATGGCGCTTTAGAACACTCAAACCACTGAGTTGGTGCGGATGACCTCCTTATAGAAGTCGAAAGAGAGTTTCGGGGTGCGCCTCTCGGTTTCGAAGTCGACATAAGTGATGCCGAAACGCTTCGAGAAGCCATCGCTCCACTCGTAGTTGTCGAGGAGGCTCCAAAGGAAGTATCCCTTTACCGGGACGCCTTCCGAGACACCACGATGGAGCTGGCCGAGGTAGTTGCGCAGGTAGAGGACGCGGTCGGTGTCGAGAACGCGGCCGTCGGATCGGAGAACGTCGCTGGAGGAATAGCCGTTTTCGGTGATGTAGATTTCCTTGACGCCCCAGATTTGCGAGACCAGCTTCGGGGTCCAGTAAATGGCTTGGGGAGTGACGAAGAGCCAGTCTGACGAGGCATGCGGGTAGCTGGCCGGACGGGGGATCAAGGCGAAGCCTTCAGGCTCGTCGGCAGGCACGGCCTCCTGGGTGGTGTATATGTTGGTGCCGACAAAATCGAGCGGTGAGGCGATGATCTTCATCTCCTCGGGCGTGAAGCGCGGGGCGTCGGGGCCGAGATTGCGGAGGTAGCGATCGGTGTAGCGGCCCTCCAGAATGACGGTGATGTATTGGGCATTCATTTCGCGGATAGCCTGTTCAGCGGCGCGAATGTGAGCGGCGTCTTCGATGGCGGGCATGGCGCCGGAAATGTCTTCGGCAAGACCGACCTTGACGGGCCGCTTGGCCGCGGCACGAATGCTCTGGACGCCGAGTCCGTGGGCGAGAACGGCGTAGTGGCGGGCCTGCATCACTTCCTTGCGGGACAACTTGAGGCCGGGAGCGGATGAGCCATCGGCGTAGCCGGCGTCGATGAAAGAGTCGAACTCGTTGATGGTCATCAAGTGAGTGACGCGGTCGGAGAGCTGGCCGGCGGTGTAGCCGGCATAGTCGGCGAAAGCCTGGGCTGTGGCTCGGCTGGCCCAGCCGCCCTTGTCCTGGAGGGCCTGCGGCAGATCCCAGTGAAAGAAGGTGGCGTAGGGCTCGATGCCGGCGGACTGCAGTTCGTCGAGGAGGCGTTTGTAAAAGTCGAGGCCTTTGGGATTGGGGGTGCCCGTGCCTTGCGGGAAAACGCGCGGCCAGGCGATGGAGAAGCGGAATGCCTTCGTGCCCAGCTCCTTCATGAGCGCGACATCCTGCTTGTAGCGGTTAAAGAAATCGTCGGCGACATCGGCCGTTTCGTCATGCCAGATTTTGCCAGGGGTATGGCTGAAGGTGTCCCACACGGAGGGTCCGCGCCCGTCGGCATTGACGGCACCTTCGACCTGGTAGGCTGCAGTGGCGGTACCCCAGAGGAATCCTTGTGGGAATGAGCGCGGAGCGGGCGCGGAAATCTTGGGCAATTCCGCTGCGGCGGCGCCGGTGTCGAGCCACGGTTGGACGACCGGCGCGGCGCTAAGGGCGAAGGCGGATTTCAGAAAGTTGCGACGTTCCATCGAATGCCTCGTGAAGCGAAGGTCAGCACTAAGAATATCCAGCGCGGACAATTTATTCGAGGGCGAGCACCTGCGGACCCGGCCTGTACTTCATCGCCAAAGTATGCGATAGCAAATTCGCTTGACTCCGATCGCGATTCTACTTTATCGCACTACGGCGACGATCAGCTTTATCCCAGCGACCTTTGCACTGGTACAGCGAAGACGAACCAACAGCCAAACGATCTTGCTTGAATCAGCTCCATTGTGACTGCACTGAAGGCGAGAACGGAAGGCGGGAAGCGGGTCATGGCAGTGTTGATTGATGACGGGATCAAGTTCAGTTCTGACACACCGAGGGCTGATCTCGACGCGAGGAGCAGCCATGAACGAAGGTATGGTGCGGACCGTTTCAAAGGATGTGCTTGGCCCGGAGCAAGCAGGTTTGCCAAGCGAGCTGGTTCCTGTGGTCTCTTTCAGCACCTCGAAAGATGCGAGATCACCTACTCAGTCAGCCAGACCAGAGATAGGTTCCTCAAATGTCGGCTATTCGCCACAAATGAGAAATCCGGAGGTTCGAAATGCCATCTCCGAAGAAATGCTCTTGAAAACGGCTTCTTCGATCTAAGAGGCAGGTGTAAAGTGGTCCACATGCAAATGACAAGGCGTTCCTTCGGAGTGGGGCTGGCGGCTTCGGCCACCGCATTGGCCTGCCGCGTGGCAAGCGCATTGACCGTGCGTGGCGTGCGGCTGGGTGTGCAGACATACAGCTTTCACGACTTGCAGCAGGGTGGTACACCTGCCGTAGAGCAGATCAGCGCTGCGATGAAGCGCCTGAACCTGAATCTCTGCGAACTGTTTTCGCCGGACATAGAGCCTTTTCCGCTGCCCAAATTCTCTTGGGCGCCATGGGCGCGGAGTTCGAGCGGGACGACGGCAGCCGCCCTCGAGAAATTGTATTCCGATGAGCGGCATTCGCCTGAATTTCAAAAACAGCGCGAAGACTTGCGGGCCTGGCGCGCGACGACTCCTGATAGTTATTTCCATGACATCGCTGCCAAGTTCCGCGCAGCGGGAATCGAGATCTACTGCTTCAACTTCAGCTTTACACCGGACATGAATGATGAGGAGATCGAGGCTGGCTTCCGGCAAGTAAAGGCGCTCGGTGCAAAATACCTTACCAGCTCCAGCACGCTGACCACCGCGAAACGCGTCGTCCCGTTTGCAGAGAGGCACGGGCAGGCGATTGGCTGGCACGGGCACAGCAGCGTGAGGGATCCCGACCAGCTCTCAACGCCGGATTCATTTGCGAGGGTTGTGGCGATGTCGAACCTCTATAAGGTCAATCTCGATATAGGGCACTTCACCGCGGCTGGCTTCGATCCCGTGGAATTCATCGAGCAACATCATGCGAACATCACAAATCTACACATCAAAGACCGGAAAAGAAACGACGGTGAGAACATGCCGCTCGGGCAGGGTGACACCAACATAGCCGGCGTACTGCGTCTATTGCGAGACAAACACTACGACATTCCAGCGTTTGTGGAGTATGAGTACCTGGGCAAGGGTTCTCCGGAAGAGGAATTGTCGGTAGCGCTCGCATACGAGAAAAAGATTCTCGAGAGCTAGAGAGTGCGGAGACTTCGGATCGACCCGCGGCGCCTCATGGGTGTGAAGACGGCGCCGCCTCAAGAGGTCCCAGAGCCGCCGGCTGCGCAGTGATCCGGCTACCGGCGTCTCCCCGCGCGGCGCCAAGGCCCGCCTTACCGAGCGCCGCTCCGAAACTCCGCTTTCGTCCTGGAAGAGAATCCAGGCTTTTCGTCGCCGGGCAGGTTATCCGAGGGCGTTGAACGCGATCATGTGCGTGCGCATGAGACTCGGATATCATCACGCCATTGCGGCAATCCGCAACGCGCTGGCGGCATTGACGGCAGAAGGTTCATCGTGTCGGCGCGATGCGGAGCGTATACGAGCGGCAAGCCGCCCTAGCCAGAATGATTTGCCCCTTGACGTATCCACACGCCGATTACTCCTCAAAAGTAGGCATCGCGCCGGGTTTCCGTATTCCACCGAAGACTGCATTTGGTTTGGTCTAGCGTCCCGGCATACTGGCCGCACACCGGGCGCGGGCTTTGGATGCCGCCGATTCGCTCGCCGGCTTCTGGCCGCCGAACTCCGGACCGGACCGCTGTCACGAGCTTCAGGGCAAGCTGGCAGGAACATTTTCGATCGACCTCAGCCAACCCTCTAGTGTAGTCCGCCACAAATAGTATCTTTTAAGAGGAGTGGGTCATCTCATATAGAGTTGAGGTGACCGAGATGCGGGTAGCGCCAGCAATCCGTCTGGATCCGGAAGCCGAGGCCGAATTGCACAAGCTTATACGGCGA
>DASXGD010000261.1:0-3369 GCA_036489245.1 Occallatibacter sp.
CAGTACCTACGCTCAATTGCTTACCAACAAGTACCGGGGCGTGCTGGATGCCGACGCAGACCAGTGCCTAGCTTTTCTTTTAAGTGCGTCAGCTCGCATGAGCGCACTCGTGACGGATTTGCTCGCCTACGCGCGCCTGACTACCGAAGAAGATCGGCCATCCTCCGTTGCCCTGGATGAGGATTTAGAGGCCGCGCTTACACACCTCGATCAAGCGATCATGGAGTCTGGTGCGAGCGTCACCCACGATCCCATGCCGACCCTACAAGTGGATCGCGGCCAGATGGTTAGACTGTTTCAAAACTTGGTTGGAAACGCCATAAAATATCGTATTTGTTTACCGGCCTGAGATGCCTGTAGATTCAGCCTGCTGAAGAGAATTGCCTGGACAAATGCCGCCGTTTCGACTACTCTAGGGTGGATGAAAGTCTCCGGCCGACCTGAGCGGAGTGAGCAGCCTCAAAGCATCGAGTTTGTGCCCAAGCGAGAGTTGGAGCGGGCGCAGCGAGAAAACGAGATGCTGCGGAAAGAGATCGACCGGCTGAAGCGGGAAAGTGATCGCCTGCGCCGGGAACTCGAAGCGGCATTGCGTGCCAGCAAGCGTCAGGCGGCGCCGCACTCGCGCGGCGAAGCAAAGCCTGATCCAAAGCGGCCTGGCCGTAAGCCGGGCAGAGGGTATGGCCGACAGGCGTGTCGGCCGATCCCGTCACGGGTGGATGAAAGGATCGCGGTCCCCTTGCCGGAACGCTGTCCGCATTGCGGCGGCCGTGTGGAGCCGGAAGGCTGCGAAACACAATATCAGGAAGAGATCGTCCGGCGGACGGTGGTGCGCCGTTTCGATATCGCCGTGGGCCATTGCCGTGTCTGTACACGGCGGGTACAGGGACGTCATCCCTTGCAGACTTCGGACGCGGTGGGCGTGGCTGGCGTGCAGTTGGGGCCGGAAGCGCTGACACTGGCGGCGATCCTGAACAAGCAGATGGGGTTGTCGCTGGGACATACCCGACAAGTGCTGTCCTATGGTTTCGGGCTGGAGGTAAGTCGCGGGGGAATCTACCGTGCGCTGGCGCGCATGGCCGGCAGGGCGGAGCCAACCTATGACGAATTGGTGGATGCCGCGCGGCAAAGTGCGGTGAACGGTGTGGATGAAACCGGCTGGAAAGTAGGCGGGCGGCTGCAGTGGCTGCATGTGGCGGTGAGCGCGGAGGTGACTGTGTATGCCATTCTGCCAGGACGAGGATACGCGCAGTCGGCGGTAATTCTGGGGACAGACTATGACGGGTTTCTAGTGCACGACGGGTGGGCACCCTACTACCGCTTCCCGTTTGCTTTCCACCAAAGTTGTTTGGCCCATCTGCTCAAGCGGTGTCGGGAGATGGCGCAGATCGTTTCTCCTGCGGCGGCAATTTTTCCCTTGGCGGTGCGGGATCTGTTGCAGACGAGTATCGAGTTGCGGGATCGCTATGAGCGGGGCGAGATCTCCGAGCACGGCTTGCGCAGCGCCACCGGGCGAGTGGAGGCCAAGTTGGAGCAGATGCTGGAGAAACAGTACCGACATCCAGCCAACCGGCGACTGGCACGCCATCTGGAACATGAACGGCCTTGGTTGTTCACCTTCCTGTACTGCCGCGGTCTGGACGCCACCAACAACGCCGCCGAACGCGCGATTCGTGGCATGGTGATCGCCCGCAAGGTGTGGGGTGGGAACCGGACCTGGGAAGGAGCGCGCACGCAACAGATCCTGGTGAGCGTACTGCGCACGTGCTGGCAACAGGGCAAGGACGCCTTCGGACGCGTAGTGTCGTTACTGCACGCGCCGCAAACGGTGATCCTCGACATTGTACCCGGCGCGGAGTGAACCGCGCCGCCGCCGTCCATCTCCATGCCCGAATCACTGACATTTTGCGGACGCACGTTCGCTGCCCACGAACTGGAGTTGATGCGCCAGACGGCGGCGGGGTTTTCCGCCCTGGGGGTGACGGAGATCGCGCGTACCGTCTGCGAGTTGCTGGGGTGGCGACGGCCAAGCGGAGGGTTGAAGAACCACGAGTGTCGGCAACTGCTGGAGCGACTCGCGGCGGAAGGAGCGCTGCAGCTTCCCGGGTTGCGGAAGTTGGGAGGGAGGGGCCCACGGCGAGCAGATGTATCCGGGCCGCGTCTTGAGCTCCCGCCCATCGAATGCGACGCCAGCGAGTGCGAGCCACTGGAACTGGTCCTGGTGGAAGGCCAAGCGGAAAGCCGTTTGTGGCGCGAGCAGATGGAACGCCATCACTATCTGGAATGCCGCGTCCCGTTCGGCGCGAACCTGCGTTACTGGGCGCGCAATCGCGATCGGGAGTTGGCGTGTCTGCTGTGGACCTCGCCTGCCTGGAAGATGCAGGCGCGAGATGCCTGGATCGGTTGGAGTGATGACCAGCGGCAACGTAACCTGCAATCCATCGTCAACAATGGCCGGTTTCTGGTACTGCCGTGGGTACGAGTCAAAGGACTGGCCAGCAAGATCCTGGCGCTGAGCGCTCGGCAAATGCCGCGCGACTGGGAAACCCGATATGGGCATCGTCCGCTGCTGCTGGAAACCCTGGTGGATGCGGCCCGCTTCCGCGGAACCTGTTACCGCGCCGCCAACTGGATCCCTGTCGGGCAGACTGCCGGACGCGGTCGCATGGACCGGGAGCACAAAGTCCGGGATCAAGCCATCAAAGACATCTACGTCTATCCGCTGGTGCGCGATGCCCGGCAACGGCTATGCGGGAGTTAACATCGAGGAGAGTTTATTATGCCGGCGAAAAAGAACGCGGTCCTACCGGAAATCTACCAGTTGAAGGTCACTTTGCTGGGCACGAACCCACCGATCTGGCGCCGTCTGCTGGTGCCTGCGGACGTGACGTTGGCGCAATTACACGACGTGCTGCAAGCCGCGATGGGATGGGAGGACGGCCACATGCACGAATTCTCCGTTGGCCAGCGGCGCTTCGGGCGGCCCGACCCTGAAGACCGGCTCATGGGTATGCCCTCTGTAGAAAACGAGCGCACGGTACGTCTCTCCGGCATACTGGAAAGAGTCGGCTCCAAGGCTATTTACACGTACGATTTCGGCGATAGCTGGGAGCATGGCATCGTCCTGGAAAAGCGGCTTCCAGTTGATCCGCATACGACGTATCCGGTCTGCACGGATGGGCAACTCGCGTGTCCACCGGAAGATTGTGGAGGCATCCCCGGATTCTATGACCTTGTAGAGGCCCTCAACGATCCCAACCACGAACGGCATGAAGAAATGCTCGACTGGATCGGCGATTTTGACACCCAAGCTTTCTCGGTTGACAACGCCAACAGGATGCTCACGCCTTTGCGTCCGCGCCAAGGTAAAGC
>DASXGD010000112.1:0-3187 GCA_036489245.1 Occallatibacter sp.
GAGTTACCCTACTTCTACGGTTGGCGGAGCGGCAGTTTTGTCATGGCCAACCGCGAGGAAGGTAGAATCCTCCCCAGGCATGTCTGCGACCACCGCAATGGACGGACCGAACCGCGCCCAGGGGCGTATTCAGTCCCGCGCGCCGGAAACTGAGCTCATCCGCGAGGCGCAGGCAGGCTCGCGTGTCGCCTTCGATGCCCTGGTGCGGCAGTACGAGCAGCAGGTCCTGCGCCTGGCGATGCATCTGACCGGCAGCGAACACGATGCCGAGGACATCTATCAGGAGGCCTTCCTCAAAGCCTACCGCTACATCGGCAATTTCCGTTTTGAGTGCTCGTTCTATACCTGGATTTACCGCATCGTCACCAATCTTTGCCTTGATCAGCTGCGCCGTCGCAAGACGCGGCGCGAAGACCAGGCTATCATTGTCGATCACTCGGGTGACGAGATCGACGTGCTTTCGTCTGTTTCCGATGAGCGCGCCTTCTCCAATCCCGCTAAGGAACTGGACCGCAAGGTGCTGGGGTCGAAGATCCAGGACGCACTGGCCAAGCTGACCCCGCGCGAGCGCATGGTTTTCGAATTGAAACACTACCAGGGTCTCCGCCTGCGCACCATCGGAGAAATGCTGAACACCACGGAAGAAACCGCCAAAAACACACTCTTCCGGGCGACAAAAAAACTGAGAGCACAATTGGCGGGCCTCCGCTAGCCCTGTGGGGCGGCGGCGTTTTATACCAGAATTGCGGCACTTATTGAGGCTGGAAGGACGTTTTGTTATGAACTGCGAACTTGCTCATGAGCGAATCGTGATGGCGGCATATGGGGAACTCCCCGATGACGCCGCCCACGAATTGGATCGGCACCTGGTCACCTGCGTAGGTTGCCGGGGAGAGCGGGACCAACTCCAGGCTCTCAAATTGCTCGCCGAGGCTTACCCGGTGGCGGATCCGTCGGCGAATTTCATAGCTCGCTCGCGGCTGCGCCTCGAAGAGGCGCTAGACGCGCTTCCCCCGAAGACATGGCTGGAGCGCTTCACGCAGCGGGCGCAAAACAGCTTTGCCAGCCTGCAGGCTGCTCCGCTGGCCGCGTGCCTGCTGCTGCTCATCGGCGCCGGCGCAGGCGGGTTGGGGGGCTACCACATCGCCCAATCGCACGCTGCCCAGCTCAGCGCCACCGCCCAGCCGCCCAAAACGTCGCTGCCGGCGGCCGGCAACGACGTTGAAGTGGCAAACATATCCAGCATCGTCCGCCAACCCAACAGCGAACAGGTTGTGGTCCGTTACAACCAGCTGGTGCCCGCCGAAGCCAGGGGAACGCTGGACGACAGGGATATCCGGCAATTGCTGATGCTGGCTTCTGCGAACTCAAACCCTCCCGGCGTGCGCGACGATTCAGTCGAACTGCTGGCCGCCGAGTGCCGCGCCGGGCATGGCTGCCGGGGAGCCGGCGGTATCCGCGACGCGCTCATGGTGGCGTTGCGCTACGACCCCGATGCCGGCGTGCGGCGGAAGGCCCTTGAAGGCTTGCAGCCTTATGTCGCCGAAGATGTGCCGGTGCGCGACGCGGTGCTCGAAGCCCTGCTCAACGACCGCGATCCCCGCATCCGGACCGCAGCCATCAACATGCTGGAACCCGTCGATGCGGATACCAGCGTGCGCCAGGTGCTCCACACGGTCGCCAATTCCGACCAGAACCCACACATCCGCCTGGTCTCTCGCCAGGTTTTGAGCCATGTACCGGATTTTCAATAGAGAGAGTTGAACCTTATGTCCCTCGCACCGTCGAATCAAAAGAGTGCGGGCCATACATCGGGAAGTATCGGAGATGAAACAATGAAGTACCTTTTGAGGCCGTTTAAGTCGATCGCATTCGTTCCTGCCGCTCTCGTCCTATGCGGAACCGGGTTTCTGCTGGCGCCACCCGGAGCGCCGGCGCAGTCTACAAGAGTCGTACAAATTCTGGAGCAGGTCGATCCCGTCCTTTCGCACTCCTCTCCGGGCTACCTTGGGGTGCTGGTTTCCGACGTCGACAGTGACTCCGCTTCCCGGCTCAAGCTCAAAGAAGTCCGCGGCGCGCTCATCACCCTCATCGACCACGATGCCCCGGCGGGCCAGAGCGGCCTCCGAGTCAATGACGTGGTGCTCGAGGTCAACGGGCAAAGAGTGGAAGGCGCGGAACAGTTTGGCCGCATGCTGCGGGAGATTTCTGCGGGCCGCAAGGTCACGCTTCTGCTCAGCCGCGACGGCGCCAGCCAGACAGTGGAAGTCCAGTTGGTTGACCGCAAGGTCATGGAGCAGGATGTTTGGAACAAGCTTGGCAATAGCACCGAGTCGTCGGGGCAGGCGCCGGCTTTGGGCATTCTTCCCGGCGGCGGGGGCGACGTGCCGTCGACCGGCTTCCATATGCCTTTCGTTGGCACCAACAGTCTCAACGTTGGCGCGATGGTTGAACCCCTTACCGCGCAAATGGCAGACTACCTGGGCGTTCCCGGCGGAATCATGGTGAAAGGCGTAGCCCGCAAAAGTGAAGCCGCAAAGGCTGGAATCCAGGCCCGCGACGAGAATCTCAAACTAGGCAACGACGCCATCAGCACGACCGCCGACTGGGATCGCGCCCTGCGCGCCAACCAGGGCAAGCCCGTGCAGGTGACCATCCTTCGCGACCGCAAACAGCAGACCATCAACCTTCAGGTGGACTCCAAACACAAGAGCGAAGTCGACTACCAGGATCCGTTTCCGGGCCTGCTTCCCGACGGTCCGGCCCCGCTGTTGGCACAGCTCGACCCGGCCTGGGCAGCCGACTCCGCCGCGGCCGCCGAGACCTTTCGCCGGCAGATGGAGCAGTTCCGCCAGAGCTTCAATCCCGATGAATTCAAAATCGACTCCAGACAGATGGACGAGCTGAAAGAGCAAATGGAGCAGTTTCGCCAGGACTTCAAGGCCGACGACTTCAAGGTCGACCCGAAGCAGATGGATGAGCTCCGAAAGGACATGGACCAGTTCCGCCAGAAGTTCAATCCCGACGACTTCAAAATCGACTCCAGACAGATCGACGAGTTGAAAAAGCAGATGGAGCAGTTTCGCCAGGACTTCAAGGCCGAAAACTTCAAGGTGAACCCGAAGGACATGGAGCAGTTCGGGAAAGACATGGAGCAGTTACGGCACAAGTTCGACCAGAAACATAT
>DASXGD010000130.1:0-5070 GCA_036489245.1 Occallatibacter sp.
GGTTCATGACCGGCCTCAATTACCTCGGCATCAAGAAGGCCGGCGATTTCCAGCTGGTTTTCACCGTGCTCAAGGGAATCCTGATTCTGATCGTGGCCGCTCTTTGCTTTGCTTCCGCAACCGGCTCTTGGGCCAACTTCACCACGTCCGTTCCGCACGCGGTGGGCGGGATCAACGGTTTCATGGCGGCCCTGATTGCCACCTTATGGGCCTACGATGGCTGGAACGATCTGACCATGGTCGCCGGCGAGGTGCGCCGTCCCGAGCGCAGCCTGCCCCTCGCTCTCATCGGCGGCCTATTAGTTGTCGGCATACTCTTCATGGCCACCAACGCCGCGATCCAGTACATCCTGCCCGCGGCCCAGATAGCCGCCAGCGAGCGGCCGGCGGTCGCGGCACTGTCAGTCGTCGCCGGGCCGCGCGGAGCCGGATTCGTCGCCGCCGCCATGGCCCTGAGCATCTTTGTCACCTTGAATGGCACGGTGATGTCGGGAGCGCGCATCCCGTTTGCTGCGGCGCGCGACCGGCTCTTCTTCCCCCAGTTTGCGCACATCCATCCCCGCTTCCAGTCCCCTTCCACCTCGCTCGTCGTCCAGGGGCTTCTGTCCACGGTGCTGCTGCTCTTCCTGAGCCAGTTCCAGCAGCACTTTGAACTGGCGGTATTCGCGGAGTGGCTTTTCTACATGCTGACGGCGACCACGGTATTCGTCTATCGCCGGCGCCATCCCGAGTATGCGCGGCCCTACCGCGTATGGGGATACCCGCTGCTTCCGGCCATCTTCGTTGTCTGCGCCGCTGCCGTACTGGTCTCGAGCTACGCCTCCAACCTGGAAGGCTCGCTCCTGGGAACCGCGCTCATCCTGCTCGGCCTGCCGGTGTTGTGGCTGGTGCGGCGGAGGTACGGCGCTTCGGTGCCGACGGAACACACGCGCTGAAACGGCAAAAGCGCTCGCACAACGAGCGCTTTTTTGCCGGCCGAAATCCGCGGTTGATTTTCAAAACGGAGCCTTCTCGAAAGACGTGATGAAATGAATCCCAGGCACTACGATTCCCGCCAGACGTTCATCGTTCGTAAGGAACAAATCGCATCCAGCGGTCCCCGCAGTCGCCAAATGAATCGCATCCGGCGCCTTAATTTTCTTGTCGATGCGAATCCGTGCAAATGTCTCCGCTGACGTCTCAAGAAACGGCAACAGAGTGACGCCCTGTCCGCGAAATATTTTGCGGTATTGTTGCGCGAGCGCGAAGTCGCCATTCCGCATGGGCATGACAAGCATCTCCCCCAGGCTCATCACCGAAGTGAGAACCTCATCCTTGCGCACCGAGAATGCTCGAAGCAGGTACTTGGCCCTCGCCGCTCGAGGACCAGTACCTTCCACCAGATAAATGAAGAAATTTGTGTCGAGAAAGATGCGGCTCATTCCCAACCCTCGCGAAGCTGCCGGACGTATTCGTCAGGGTCGACGTTCTTCCAATGTTCTTTCCCCAGGCCTTCCAGTTCAAAGAGCGACTCCAACCAACGCTCGGCCTTGTTTGGTTCAACTGTCTTGGCTTTGCCGCGCACAGCCGCAATGAATTTGGAGAGGGAAGAAGTGCTGCTTGAATCATCTCCATATCGCTTCTTGGCCCACTCAAGCAAGGGGAGATACCTAGCTGGGATCTCTCCCGGATCCGGAAAGATTTTACCTTTCCGTTCAGGATGTACGTCATCTCCGGGCAGGAGCAGTCGCCTCGTGTGCGTTCCGGTGGCATAAAGCATGCGTAGTTTGGCTGGATTAGGTGCCTTGTTGGCAACACAATGCTGTGACGCATGGACGCTGACGCCAGAACGCATTCTGCCCGTAATGTTTTCCTTCGCTGCCCGATGAACGATTTCCTGAATGGTGAATTCTGACCGCTCCGGTTGTTCCTTTTGCAGAAGAGCCGTTGCAAGGAACACCTCAGCAGCGCACGTTACATCAACCAAGACTGCTTGTGTAGCCATCTCATCTCTCCTGTCCACCATCATACTATTTTCGAAAATCGTGTCAATAGATTCTCTTTTTCGTCACATTACTCCAATTTGAGGAATCGGTTTACCCCAAAACTCATCAGTTACCTATGGCGAGCTCAAATCGGACCGAAAGATCATCCGCCGCCCTTCTTAGCGAGTTACACAGGCATGAGTCGAATATCGGCGCGGTGGCGCACCCACTCGACAACCCCATCTGGAATTCACTTCTCACCGAGCACCGGTCGTTCGCAGTCTCCAATGCCCTGGCCCGGCGCTATCCCGCCGCCGTCGGCCCGCTGAGCGGCATCGCGCGCCAGTCCGAGGCCAACTATGAGACCCTGCGCGAGCTGGCGGGCCCCGGCGGAGTCGTTGTCCTGTTCTGCCAGGAGAAGCCGGCGCCGCCTTCGGGCTGGACACTGGTTCGCGGCGGAGTGCTTTCGCAGATGGTCTGTACTGGGCCCGCCGAGTCAGTCCCCATCACGCTCACCCGCGGCGAAGAATTCCGGCCCCTGACGGCCGCCGATGTGCCCGCCATGGTCGAGCTGGCCGACTTGACCGAGCCGGGCCCCTTTCGCGAGCGGACCATCGAGCTGGGTCCGTTCTTCGGCATACTTCAATCGGGACGCCTGCTGGCCATGGCCGGGCAGCGGACCCATCTGCCCGAGTTCGTCGAAGTGAGCGCGGTGTGTACGCATCCGGATGCGCGCGGCCGCGGCTATGCGCGGATGCTGATCGCAACCGTCATGGACGAGATCCGGCAGCGCGGCAAGACGCCGTACCTCCATAGCTTCGCGGACAACTACGGGGCCATTCGCGTCTACGAGAGCCTGGGGTTCACGCTGCGACGCAACCTGGAGCTGGCAGTGCTGAAGAACGATGGATGAGGTCTTACAGGACGGGCTGGCATTTCAACTACCATCAGAGACGGAATGCCTTCCAAGCCCAGGCTCGGCCAGAACTTTCTCCGCGACGCGCAAGCCATTCAGCGCATTGCCAACGCCCTGGGGGACATAACCGGCGAAACCGTGATTGAAATCGGGCCGGGACAAGGCGCAATCACCCACGCCCTCGCATCGAGAGCGGCCCGCGTCATAGCCATCGAGCTGGATCCACACCTGGCCGCGCACTTGCGAAATCAATTCCCGCAGGAACGGGTAAGGGTGATACAGGGGGATGTGCTGGGTTTCGACTTTGCCGCCGCTTCCAACACGGCCGGAAAGCGCCTGGTGGTCGCTGGGAATCTGCCCTACTACATCACTTCACCCATTCTGCTGAAACTGGCGGCCAGCCACGCTGCGATAGACCGCGCCATCCTGATGGTGCAACGAGAGGTAGCCGATCGCATCGTCGCCGTGCCGGGATCGCGCGATTACGGGGTCCTGTCTGTGACGGTGCAGATGTACGGGCCGGTTGAGCGCCTGTTTACGCTTCCGCCCGCCGCCTTCTCTCCCCCACCGGACGTACACTCGACGGTCTTTCGTTGGCGTTTTGCTCCGCGCTTTGCGGAATTCGGAGTTGAAGAAGCGGAATTCCTGCGGTTCGCGCGCCAGATTTTCGCGCAAAAGCGCAAAACCCTGGCCAACAACCTTCGCGCGGCCGGCTATGAACCCGCTGACATCCAGGCTGCGCTTGCGGCCGCGTCGATTGGCGTGCAAGCCCGTGCCGAGGAATTGTCGCTGGAGAAACTTGCCGCGCTTTGGATTTCCCTCCCCAAAGAAACGGCCGCTTCAGCAAGTGAAGCGGCCGATCCGGGCAGAGAGGGTTAGCTTAGCGGTGGGGTCCGCCGCCGCTGGGGTGTGAGCCTCCACCGCCGCCCCCACTGGGAGCAGGGTGGCTGGCGGGCGGCGGGCTGGGCGGAGCTGAATGAATCGGCGCCGCCGGGTGATACACCGGGGGCGGTGCGTACGTACTGCCACTCGGTCGGGGTGACGGTGCGTAGATATTGGTGCTCGGCCGGGATGCGGGCGGAGGACTATACGTGTTGCCGGGGTGCGCCGGCACGGCGATGGGTCGTGGACCGCTCTGCATTCCTGATCTGCCGTTATACGACGATGCAGGCATGTTAGGAGCATTGGACCTGGGACCCACCGGCGCGAAGCGATTGTAGGGCTCTCTCGTCTGAATTGGTTTCATGGGGTGAACGATGTTTCCGGCAATCATCACTGAGCCGCTGCGGTCCCGAGGCGCCGGGGAGATATTTCCCGCGAGGGTGCGGCGATCGACAACCACCAGCGGCGCCGGACCCGGTCGTCCCGCCACCATCGGCCGCGGATTATACGGATGCGGGCGAACGGGATAATGATAGCTGTGCGGGGCCACGACAATGTTGATGACATAACCCCCGCCCCCGCCCCACCAGGGTGTGCATGTTCCGGGCGCCCAACCCCACCCGAAGGAGTTGTAGTAATTCCACGCCCCGCACTGATACGGCAGGTATCCCCAAGGATATCCGGAAATCCACGTGTAGCCGTAGGTCGGCGTACTCATCCAGTAGCCGTTGCCATAGGGGTCCCACCCCTGCGTGGCGGCCTCGTTCGGAGACCAGACATAACCCTGATCAGGAACGTTGTACCAGTTTCCGTTGGCATCAAGGTCGCTCCAGGCAGGATTGTTGCTGTCGGGCTCGTTGTTGGTAGCGGCGGTACGGTCCGCAGACGCCGAGGTCAGAGCCTGATCGCGATCGGAATTCCAAGTGTCCCAGGAGTCGGGCTCGATGGATTCCGCCAAGTTGTAGCTGCCGGGATCATTGGCATTCAAAGCGACGCTTTCGCCTCCATGCAAGTCGATGGCGGTGGTGGCGCCCACTTCGAGGTGCGCATTGCCCGAGAATACCGCTACCGCGCCCGGGGCCTTGTCCAGGCTGATCCGGATCACGGTAAACCCGCCGGCGGTCACCACGGTTTCTCCGAAACGAACCTGAACGTTGGAGTCGCTGACGCCCTGGAGCTCGAAATACCCAAGGCCGCTGTTGAGTTGGAGTTCCGCGTCGCGGTCGCCGCCGGAAGCCGACCCGCGCAGCAGCGCCAGAGTGAGCGAACTCTGCGGCGAAATCCTGGCCACGCTGCCGTCCTCAAACT
>DASXGD010000139.1:0-7242 GCA_036489245.1 Occallatibacter sp.
GCTCGCCCGCACCGGCTCCAGCAACTGCGCGTTGGTCCAGATCTGCGCGTGGCAGTTCATGCACGTCTTGGTCGGCGGGATCCCCGCGTAGCTCGACTTCTCCACCGTCACGTGGCAGTACTGGCACTGCAGGCCCAGCCCTTGCACGTGATGCTTGTGGCTGAACGGCACCGGCTGGTCCGGCCGCTGGCCCTGGCGCGTCACCCACGGCGAGCGCTGCAACTCGTCCAGCGTCACCCCCAGTGCAATCACCAGAAGCCCCGTCAAAACAAGGCTCATCCGGGCCAATGCATTCGAGCTGCGGTCAAATATCTGGGCCATGCACCCTGTTCCTAATCATCTGTGTTTGTCTGGAGGGCTCGT
This sequence comes from Occallatibacter sp., assembly GCA_036489245.1. Lineage (GTDB taxonomy): Bacteria > Acidobacteriota > Terriglobia > Terriglobales > Acidobacteriaceae > Telmatobacter. The sequence continues at coordinate 364 of DASXGD010000139.1, forward strand.
GTTGACGGTTCAGTGCGCCGCATGTGCCAACGGTCACACAGTTTGCGTACAAAAAACTTGGGAAGCGCTACAACACCGTCGGGGCAGGAAACCCCGAAAATTCAATATAGCAGCGCGGGGTGGGTACGCAAGGTTCGGTCCCGTTCAATTCCAGAAAAAACTCTTCCCGAATCGGCTTTTGTAATCTGCTGAAAAGAAAATGGCTTGTGATTAAGCCCGGTTGCGGAAAAAGAGCAACGCGTCCGGGGTGGGAACGTCCCAGAAATTGGTATGCAAAACAGGGGGTCCGGACAGGCCCGCCGCCTGTTGATGGGAATGCTATCACCCAGAGGCCGGGATACGCCGGGCGATCTGCCCGGATGGGACGCTCAAAACGGTTTCTCCCCTCGCGTCTCTCCACAGGTCTCAGCAAATGACTCGTCCGAAGACGTGGGCGGCCAGCCGATCATCACCAGAAATACATCGAGGACAAACAGGGCAATTGCCACGTCATTGAACAGGGTGGCCCGGTGCGAGTCGGGCCAGTACTGATTGGCGGCCCAGAAAAGAAACGCGACTGCCAGCATGACCGCCTTCGCGAACTCCTTCGCAGCGGGCCGATGCAAGGCCTGGTACACCAGGTAAGCCAACGCGATCATCGCCAGCGAACATGCCGCGAGGACATCGTGGCTCCGGGGAGGAAACAGCTCCGGAAAGGCATTCCACACCAACAGAACTCCGACGTCTGCAAGCGTCACAACGCCCAGGATGACAGGAAGAACCCGGTGGGCCCGGTCAAGCCGAAAATACATAGGCCATTATTGACTGGCCGTCGCAAGGAAACCGTAAGGGGCTGCGCCGTGACGGTCAGCGCGGAGCAGCCTGAGAGCACAAGCGCGCACGTGCGAATCACAGCTACGCGATGCTTTAAGATTCATAAGACGTCAAAGCGCTCGTTTTCATCTGCAATTCACTCCACAGCCGCAGGCAGAGGTGACTCAACTTCGGTCGATGGCCAAGGTCTACCCAACGCTGATTCCCGATTGGCTTCCGTTTCCCCGGCGGAAGACTGAGAGGCAGGGGACATGAAATATGCGGGATTGCTGGTGATGCCGACCGGATTCTTCCTCGCGGTGGCGGCGCTGGTCCTGTTTCCCGACGCGGCGATGCGCGCCACCTTCGTGGTGTCCGGACTTGCGGTCGAGCTGCTCGGACTCGCGGTTGCCGTGCGTGGGCACATGCAGCGCCCCCACGAAGATCACCCGGCCGGTCCGGCAATCATGCCCGGGACGAGCCGCCGATGATGACTCCGCCCATGGTCCCGCCCTTTTCCGACTCGATGTTTGTGCTCGCCCTGTCGCTTTTGGTGCTGTCCACGCTGGCCATTGCAGGCGTGGCCCTGCTCAACACGGGGCTGGGCCGCTCCCGATCCGCCGCACAGTCCATGGTCGGCTGCGTCACCCTGGTGGCGGTCGCGACCATCGCCTTCGCGGTGGTCGGCGTTTCTTTTGCCGGCGTTCCGGGGCACTCTCTTTCGCTGGCCGGCAAATCCTGGAACTGGATCGGCGCGGGGCCGTTGCTGCTGCGTCACTTCGACTCTGCCCCGCCGCAGCTTCAACTCGAAGTGCTCTTCGAATTCCTGGCCGCGGGACTGATTGCCCTCATTCCATGGGGGTCGGGCGCGGACCGTTTGCGCCTTCCAGCGGGCTGCGCGGTGACCGCCGTGCTGGCGGGCGGCGTCTTCCCCCTGGTGTCCCATTGGGTGTGGGGGGATGGATGGCTGGCGCAACTGGGCCCCAGCTTCCACCTGGGCGCCGGCTTACTCGATGGCGGCGGAGCTGCCTCGGTTCATGCCGTGGGCGGCCTCAGCGCCCTGGCCGTGGTCTGGATCGCCGGCCCGCGCAAAGGCAAGTTCCCCAAGGAAGGCCTGGCAACGGCCATGCCCGGACACAACACCGTCTATATCGTGTTCGGCTGCCTGCTGGCCCTGGTGGGGTGGCTGGCGTGGAATGTGGCCGGAGCCATTCTCTGGCTCCATGCGGGACCGGCGGCACTGACGCAAACGGTCATCAATACGGCCCTCTCCGGTTCGGCCGCGCTGGTGGCCGCGTTCACCGTGACACGCTCGCGTTTTGGCAAGCCCGACGCCAGCATGTGCGCCAACGGCTGGCTCGCCGGCCTGGTAGCTTCGTGCGCATGCGCCGCGATCGTTACCCCCTTCGAAGCCATCGTCGTCGGTGCGGTTGCCGGCGTTGCCGCTCCACTGCTGGTCGAACTGCTGGAACTAGCGCTTTCGATCGACGATCCCTCCGGCGCAATTTCCGTGCATGCGGTTGGAGGTCTCTGGGGGCTGTTCGCCGCGGGCCTGTTCGCACCCAAGGCTGGACAGCTTCTGGCCCAGATGGTCGGGATTGCGACCCTGCTGGGGCTGGTGTTTCCTCTGGTCTATCTGCTGTTCTGGCTGCTGAATCGCGTCATTCCCTTCCGGGTTGAGGCTGATGGGGAGCGGCTGGGCATGGATCTGTACGAGCTCGGCGGGGGCGCCTATCCGGAGTTCGTGATTCATCGCGATGAGTCGTACCGATGAGCAGGGTCGAAGCTGAAGAACGGTAAGATCGCCATTGGTGCCGGCCTAAACCAGTGGCAAAGGAACAGCCCTCGCCGCCCGCATGGGGCGGTTCTCACCGTCTCGCCAGCACCAGCATCAACCCAAACAGCACGATCGGCACCAGCACCAGGCCGGCATAGAGCAGCATGCGCTTGTTGACCCGATCGAGGAGCGACCGAGGGCCACGGCGGGCCGGCCGGACGCCTCGATCTTCGACACCGACTTGTTCCGGGTTCTCGAGGTCCCACTCCATTTCATGGGCACTGGGATAGCGGTGGTGCGGGTCGCGCTCCAGGGCCCGAAAGACGATTTCCTCGATCTCCGGCGGAATCTCCGCATTCAGCTGGCGCGGCGCGACAGGGTCTTTCACCAGCCGTTCGTTCATCACCGCAAGAGGATTCGGTCCGCTGAATGGCACCTGGCCGGTGAGCATTTCGTAGAACATGATCCCGAGGGCGTACATGTCGCTGCGCTGGTCGCCGCGCTTGCCCTGCACCTGTTCGGGGGAAATGTAGTCAGGCGTGCCCAGCATTGACGACATGTTCACGAACGTCAGCCGGCGCGCGTCCTCTTTCATCGCGATGCCAAAGTCGATCAGCTTGATGCGATCCTCGTCGTCGACCATGACGTTTTCAGGTTTCAGATCGCGATGGACGATGCCCCGCTTGTGCATGTAATCGAGCGCATCGCAAATGGCCAGCGTGATCCTGACCGCTCGCTCGACGGGAAGCGCACCTTCCTCGTTCAGAATGGCGCGCAGCAACCGCCCCTCAACCCATTCGATCACCATGTACAGGCGGCTGCGTTCTTCGCTGTTGAATGTCTTCACCACGCCCGGGTGATCGAGGACCTGTCCGATCTCGTGCTCCCGCTTGAACCGCTCGACCAGAATCGGGTCGGCTTCCATTTCCGGATGAGGAACTTTCAGCGCCACCTGCCGGCCGCCGTCAACGTCCGTCGCCCGGTAGAGCGTCGCCATGCCGCTGCGCGCCACGGTGGCATCGATGCGATAGTGATCCAACACATCTCCGGGTTCAAGCATCTTCATCGAGGTCATCTGCTGTTTCGGTCGATTGGTTTCGGTCCATTGTTTCACGGGTGCGCATAAGAAAACTGTAGAGATTTTTCCTTCGAGGTTTGCGGACTGCCTGCTTCGAGGTTTGCCGACTGCTGGATAGATCGCGCCCCCGGTAAGCTGCTGATGCGTCGGACCGGCACGGGTCCGAGCCTCTTCCGGTTCGCCAAGGGGAAACCGATGGGGCACGGAAGCCGTCACTTCGGCTCTGACGATTTTCGGCGCAGCCCACTATGATGGGATTCAAGCATGGTTCGTCTTCCGAAAGTCCTGGCTGCAAGCCTATGTATAGCCTTTGGATTGTTACCCGCCGCCGGACACCCCGTCGACGCACGGAACCATACCCCGCCGCCCTTGCCGCCCGCACAGGAAACCGGCTTCCTGAACCGCAAGGTTGAGCTCAACGGGGTCAGCTATCGGTTCCAGATCTACCTGCCGGAAGAGTTCCGGCGCGACGAACACAAGCCATGGCCCATCCTTCTGTTCTTGCATGGGCGCGGAGAGCGCGGCTCGGAAGGCATGTTCCAGACCCAGATCGGGCTTCCCCTCGCGGTACGCGATCATCCCGAACGCTGGCCGTTTGTGATCGTGATGCCGCAATGCCTCTTCTCGAGTTTCTGGACCGACCCGGTGATGCTGGATATGGCCATGGCGGCGCTCGACCAGGAGGTTGCAGAGTTCCATACTGACCCGGCGCGCACCTATCTTACCGGGCTTTCGATGGGCGGCTACGGCGCGTGGGAACTAGCCCGGCTGTATCCGCATCGCTGGGCCGCGATTGCGATTGCGGCCGGGGGACCGTTCTGGAGCTATGCTCCGGAGAGGTGGGAAAGGTCCGCCACCCTGCCCGCCGAGTATGCGCGCATCATTGGCCGCACCCCCATCTGGATGTTTCATGGCAGCGAGGACAACGTCGTGCCCATGCGGGAGAGCGACCTGATGTTCAATGCCTTTAAAGCCAATGGGGGGAACGTGCGCCTGTGGGTCTACCAGGGCCTGCACCACGATTCCTGGGCGCGGGCTTATAACGAGCCGGAGTTGCCCCGCTGGCTGCTGTCGCACCACCTGGGCGCGGTTCCCGAGCCTCCCGTGTTTTCCGAGCGCCTGGTCATTCCGCTGCACCCTACCGCCATCAAGCTTCCCGTTTCAGCGCTCGATACCATTACCGGCGAATACCGGGACCCGAACGGGCGTCTCGCAGCCACTATTTTTCGCCAGGGGGAGGCTTTGTACGAAAAGGACCCGCACGGCGAAGTCACAGAGGTGGAAGCGGAGGCGCCGAACACGTTCTTCTATCCCCTGGGCAGCATCTGGACCCGGCTTACCGTGGAGCATGACAAGCAGGGCCGGGTCACGGCGCTGCTCTACCACGACGACCGCCACGAAGAACGATGGGAACGCACATTGCCGCCCGTATCGGCAAAATGATCCGCTCGCGTGGCGCCTGGTTCTGCGATCGGAACCCGGAGGCGCAAGAATGCGTAGTATCGTGTGTGCGGCAAAGAGCGGTCGTCGGGACCGAACGCTTCCCGGTAGCCGCGGAGGATAGTTTATGTATTGCAGCGGATGTGGTCAGCCGTTGGTGCCAGGACAGGCTGTCTGTTCCCAGTGCGGCCGCCCCATGGCGATGGTTCCTCCGGTGCCCGCGATGGAATTCCAACTCGACAGCTATGCAGGCAGATTGCGGGCGCTCAGCGTGGTGTGGTTCATCTATGCCGGCCTCACACTGGCTCTGAGTTTCGTGGGAATGGCGTTTGCCCGCGGGTTCATGTTCAACCATTTCGGTCCCTGGGGCCGGTGGCAGGGTCCATTCCGCCCGGAATGGTTTGGTCCGGCGATCCTTCACTTCGTGTGGCTGTTCGTAGTTCTGCGCGCTGCCCTGCTCTTCGGAGCCGCCTGGGGACTGATGGAGCGCGCGCCGTGGGGACGGGTGCTGGCCATTGTCGCCGCGTTCCTGAGTCTTTTGAAGTTCCCCATTGGAACCGCGATCGGCATCTGGACGCTGGTCACGCTGATGGGCTATCGCAATCAGACGCTGTATGATCAGTTGCCGCAGAGACACAGCTACTAGCTTCTAGCCTCTAGCTGCTAGCTCTTCTGTCGTCGCAAGCATCCGGGCTGTGCGTGCCCCGTTGGCTTGACGGATGAAGTAGCTAGCGGCTGGAAGCTGTTTCTCCATCCCTGCCTTTACAATTTACCTATGAGTTTCCCAGAGACCCGCATGCGGCGCCTGCGCCGGTCAGACTCGCTCCGCGCCCTGGTGCGCGAGACCTCGCTCGAGCCCGGCGATCTGATCTACCCGCTCTTTATCTGCCCGGGCGAGGGAGTTCGCAAGGCCGTGGGCTCGATGCCCGGCGTCTTCAACGTTTCCGTGGACGAAGCGGTGCGCGAGGCCGAAGAGGCCGCTGGCCTGGGGATCGGCGGGCTGTTGCTCTTCGGGCTGCCGGAATCGAAAGACGAACATGGCACCGGCGCCTACGACGCCGAAGGGATCGTGCAGCAGGGATTGCGCGCGCTGAAGCGCTCCAGCGCGGCCAGGAAACTGGTTATGATCGCCGACGTCTGCCTGTGCGAATACACCAGCCACGGACACTGCGGCATGATCGTGGAAACCAAAGACGGCTGGGAAGTTGAAAACGATACGTCGCTCGATCTGCTTGGCCGCACTGCAGCCAGCCTGGCACGGGCCGGGGCCGACATCGTGGCCCCCAGCGACATGATGGACGGGCGCGTCGCGGCTATCCGCCGCGCGCTCGACGAAGACAACCGCACCGAGGTCCCGATCCTCAGCTACGCCTCCAAGTTTGCCTCCGCCTTCTACGGGCCGTTTCGTGAAGCCGCCGGGTCCGCGCCCCAGTTCGGCGATCGCAAAACGTACCAGATGGACGGCGCCAATCCGCGCGAAGCCATGCGCGAAATCGAACTCGATCTCGGCGAGGGCGCCGACATGATCCTGATGAAGCCGGCCATGCCCTATCTCGACGTCGTGCGCGCGGCCCGCGATCGCTTCGGCGTACCCATGGGCGCCTACCAGGTCTCGGGTGAGTACTCCATGCTGCAGGCCGCCTTTGAAAAGGGCTGGCTCGATCGAGACCGTGCCATGCTTGAGTCTCTGGTCGGCATACGCCGCGCCGGAGCTGATTTCATCGTCACCTACTTCGCCAAGGATGCGGCCCGGCTGCTGTAATGCAGCGTTTAGCGTCTGGCTTTTAGCGTT
>DASXGD010000168.1:0-2285 GCA_036489245.1 Occallatibacter sp.
ACGCGAGCGTCAGCCGCCTCCGGCCCGTCCTACTGGTCGCTGTGACGACCGTCCTGGGGATGATCCCCCTGCTTCAGGATCCCTTCTTCGTCTCGATGTCTGCGACCATCATGTTCGGGCTTTCGTTTGCCTGTGTCCTGACGATGATCGTTGTACCGTGCTTGTATTCGATCTTTTTCCGCGTCCGCCCGGATCCCGCGCCATCATCGTGAACGGCGTAGAGGACATGATTAAGAGCCGGCTAAGCACAAGCGCCCGAGGAGCCCGCCTTCTTGTTCCCTTGATCCTTTTGGTCTCGGGTTGCGCCCTTGGCCCCAACTACCGGCGGCCCGACGTGAACACGCCAGCGGTCTATAGGGACCAGTCCAGTCCGGCTCTGCAGGCTTCCCTGGCCGATCTGCCCTGGTGGGATCTCTTCAAAGATGAAACGCTGAAAAGACTCGTCGAGACATCCCTGACCAACAATTACGATCTTGCCGCCGCAGTGGCGCGAGTCCAGCAAGCGCGCCAAGTTGAAGCGCAGGCCATGGCACAATATTTTCCGGCCATCAATTATCTTTCAATTACAAGCTACGGCCATAACCAGTTCATCTACAGCCCCGGCTCCAACCTGTCAGGCGCTCAGGGCTTCCTTCTTGGCATTGTTTCGGCGACATGGGAATTCGATGTGTGGGGCCGGATACGCCGCCTAAATGAAGCCGCCCGCGCGCAATATTTGGCGACGGAAGAAGCGCGGCGCGGAGTGATGCTCACTCTGGCCAGCGACGTCTCTCAAGCCTACTTCGAACTGCTGGGATTACGCTTGCAACTCGAAATCGCCCGGGACACCTCACAATCCTATGCAGCCACGCTCCAGCTCTTCACGGAACGGTTCCAAGGCGGCCTGGGCAATGCGTTGCAGACGTCGCGCGCCGCATCCAACCTGGCCATGGCTGCAGCCAGCATTCCGGATCTCGAACGCCTTGTCGCGCTTAAGGAAAACCAAATCAGCATCCTGATAGGCGGGAATCCAGGACCGATCGAAACGAAAATGAAGCTTCTCGAGGAAACGGTTCCCCTCGAGGTCCCCGCGGGCCTGCCGTCGGCACTGCTCGAGCGCAGGCCAGACGTGCTCTCAGCCGAGCAGAAGTTACGGGCCGCCAATGCGCAAATCGGCGTAGCAATGGCTGCGTACTTTCCGCAAATCGGCCTTACTACCTTCTTCGGTAAATTGAGTACGCCGGTCTCCATTCTATCTTCCGGAATGACAAATGCCTGGAGCGTCGGCGTGAACCTTGCGGGCCCAATTTTCCATGCCGGCGCCATCAAGGCTCAGAACCGCGAAGCCGTCGCGGCCTGGCAAGAAGCCAGAGCCGAGTATGAGCAGACGGCGTTGAATGCCTTTCGGGATGTTTCCGACGCCCTGACTGCTCGCGATAAATACGACGCAGCCCGCCTTGAGCGGGCCCGGGCGGTGTTGTCGGGCCAGGAGGCCGTGGACCTCTCACTCATGCGTTACACCTTCGGACTCTCAAGCTACAACGAAGTCCTGGAGGCGCAGGAGCGGCTCTTCCCGGCTGAGCTCGCTCTCGCCGAGACGGAAATCAACCGGCGAGTGGTCATCGTACAGCTATACAAAGCATTGGGCGGGGGATGGAACCTCACGAATGCCCAGTGGACGACAGCCAATTACCCCGCAGGCGCTCGCACTCCCTAGCATGCGGGCGAGTCATTCTCGCTGTCCCTTTGCCCATCCCTCTTCGTATGCCGCGAGAAAACGCGTAATGAACTTCAGCCGCTTGAACTTCCATTCCTGGTCGATCCGCACGTATTCGTCTTCATATCTGCCCGCAAGCCACATCGCGCCCTCCTCGCCTGTGCGACGCCTGCGGGTTAGCGGCTGAAGTAGGTACCAGCGCCCGGTCGCACGATCGCCATCGATCTCGATTATCGGGTTCATCACGTTATGAATCGCGAACGAGAATGCGGAAGGCGCGCGTTCGAAGAACTTGGCAATCGCAGCATGGCCTTCGGCCCTGCCCAGATCGCCGCCGTCCCAGACACCATCGTCCGTGAATAGAGATGTGATGCCTTGCGGGTTGTAGTTGTCGTCACAGAAGGCACAGTACCGCGCCTTGAGCTGTTTGATGCTCTCGATGTCTTCCAGCCGCTGCAGCCGCGCAGCGATCTGCCCACTCGTCAGTTCAGATCCCATAGAACGCCTTTGCGTTGTCATAGAGCACCTTCTGGACTGAGGTCTGCGGGACCGCGCGTAGTCGCTCCCTGGCTTTTGCAACCGGGCTGAC
>DASXGD010000183.1:0-2308 GCA_036489245.1 Occallatibacter sp.
CTTCCTCGTCTTCAAGACAGTCATCAAAACGTCATCGCGCCGTCATCAGAGAGCAACGCTTAGCGGGGTCGAATGGCGGCGCAGATCAACCTGTCCGCGAAGAAGGGCACGCAATGCGAACCCGCTCCAAACTCACAGCCGCATCTCGAATGGTCGCCCGGGCCGTTGGTATCTCCATAATCGCCGGAGCGGGTTTTGCCCAGACTAGCTTTGCGGATGATGGCGGGAAGCATGACACGGCGACGCCGATCGAACACCTCGTCGTAATCTTCCAGGAAAACGTCTCCTTCGATCACTACTTCGCGACCTACCCGGTCGCGTTGAACCCGTCGGGTGAACCGTTTTTCAAGGCGAGCGACGATACGCCATCGGTAAACGGGCTCGGCACCTTGGTCAAAGGCGTACCCGATGGGGTCTTGCTGACCAACAATCCCAACGCCAACAATCCGGCGAACGGTGCCAACGCGATCAACCCGTTTCGCCTCGACCGCTCGCAAGCCTCGACCTGCGACCAGGGTCACGCTTACGGCGACGAGCAAAAGGCCTTCGACACGGGCCTGATGGATCTCTTCCCGGCCAGCGTCGGTGCAGGTGCGGGCACTTTCTGCGCTTCCCAATTCGCCTACGGGAGGGGCAAGGGCCTGGTGATGGGCTATTTCGACGGCAACACCGTCACGGCATTGTGGAATTACGCGCAGAATTTCGCGATGAACGACAATTCCTACGGGTCGACGTTCGGGCCGTCGACGCCAGGATTGCTCAACCTCGTAGCGGGTAACACCTATCCGGCGACGCCCAGCGCAGCCTCGACCAAGGTGGTGCCGAATAACTCCGGGCCGGGCACGCTGGTCGGCGACCTCGATCCGACCGGCGACAAGTGCTCGTCCGGCACGACGGCGCGTCTCAGCGGCCCGAGCATTGGTGACCTGTTGAACACCAAAGGCGTGACGTGGGGCGCCTTCATGGGCGGCTTCGACCTGACGATTACGAACGCCAACGGCACTACCGGCTGCAACCGGTCGAGCCCGGCGACAGCCGCGAATGGCGGGCCCACCAAGGACTATATCCCGCACCACGCGTTCTTCCAGTATTTCACCTCCACGGCCAACCCGCAGCACACCCGACCGAGTTCGCCCGCGAAAATCGGCACCTCGCACGACGGTGGGGCCAACCACCAATACGATCTCCACGACTTCTTCGACGCGCTCAAGGTCGGCAATCTGCCTGCTGTCAGTATCCTCAAGGCCATCGCCGCAGCGGATGGCCATGCCGGTTATTCCGACCCGCTGTTGGAGCAATCGATGATGCTGGTCCCGACGATCAATGCGATCATGCGGTCGCCGTTCTGGAAGACCACGGCCATCATTGTCATGTACGACGATTCGGACGGCTGGTACGACCATCAGATGAGCCCGATCATCAACTCTTCGGCGGTCTTGAACACGGCTTCCCCGTCCAACGGCGACCAGTTGAACGCGCCTGGCGTTTGCGGCAATGGCATGCCTCTCGCATCCATCGAAGGGCGCTGCGCCTACGGCCCGCGCCAGCCGCTCTTGGTGATCTCGCCCTTCGCCAAGGTGAATTTCGTCGATCACACGCTGACCGATCAAAGCTCGGTGCTCCGCTTCATCGAGGACAATTGGGGCACGGGCCGGATCGGCGGCGGGTCGTTTGACGAGATCGCGGGGCCTCTGACGAACCTGTTCGACTTTGACCACCACGATCTCGAGGAGCGCCGCCTCATCTTGGATCCGGGTACCGGCGAGCCTCAGCAGAGGGAGGATTGAGAACAAAAACGCGGGCGTTTCCGTCCATGACATGCCCATGTTTAGTAGGAATTGTGCAAGAGAAAGTTCGATGCCGAGTTCCGCTGCCGATCCGCTGCCAACCGCGTTTTGGAGCCGCAAAATTCCGCTGACGGCAGGCTTGAGAAATCGCATCTAAGCGATTGATATAAAGTTTATTTTGCACGCTGGAAGGGCCCTTTTCGAGGGCTGAAAAAATGTTTTCCCCTGTCGACAGGGGAAAAGTTGCCGGCTCAGCGTAGGGCCTCGAAGAACGCGACCATCCGCGCTCGCTGCGCTGCATCGGGCAGCCGGCCCCTGCCGGCCCCGAGATTGTCCGCCATATGTTGGGCATTGCTGGTTCCGGGGATCACCGCGGTCACCGCCTGGTTGCCGAGGAGATATTTGAGGAAGAACTGCGCCCAGCTTGTCGCGTCGAAATCGCCGGCCCATTCGGGCAGCTTTTGCCCGCGTACCGCGCGAAAGAGCCGATTGCGGGCGAACGGCAGGTCGGTCAGCACCGC
>DASXGD010000194.1:0-1953 GCA_036489245.1 Occallatibacter sp.
ATGTGAGTGGCGCAAAGCAGAGGTCTGCGAGAGTCGTGTCTATTCTCGGCGAAACTGGTTGGCGCGCTCGAACTCGTCGCGCAACTCAGGCGTACGCAGGTTTTCGCGGATATGCGCGAGGCGCTGCTCGAGGGCCTCGAGAGCGGCTTCGATTGCGGCCGTATTCGTGTGGGCAATGTCGCGCCACATCGAAAATGGACTGGCGCCCAGCCTTGTCATTTCCCGCAGGGCGCGTCCCCCGACCTGCTTCAGTTCGGGCGCGTTCCCCACCTGGTCCTCGAGAAGGGAACTGAGCGCCGTAGCGGTGAACTGCGGCAGGTGGCTGACCCAGGCCAGCAATTCGTCGTGCCGCCCCGCGTCAAGATCGATCGTCTTCGAGCCCATAGTCACGACCCACTCACGCCAGCTTTGAACCAGCTCCACCCCCTGCGGCGAGCGACGCCATGAGTGATCATCGGTAAACAGCCACACCGCGCCGCGGAAAAGGTTGCCGTCCCCCAGCGCCGCGCCGCCGCGTTCCTTGCCCGCCATGGGATGCCCGGGAAGAAACGCCGCGCGATCCGGAGCGTTGAACAGCCTCCCCGCCGCCTCCGTGATCTGCGCCTTTGTGCTGCCCACATCGGTGACCAGGTGCCCGGGCCCAAGCACGCCCGCGAGCTGCTCCATGTGGTCGAGCGTGGAATAGACAGGCACGCACAACACCACCACCTGGCTCGCGCGTGCGGCCTCAACGGCATCTGGCGCAATGAAATCGATGGCGTGCTTGGAGAGCGCCTCCTGCGCGCCCTCCGCACTGCGGTTCCAGCCGACGATCGAGCCGCGAAACCCCGCCCCTCGCAACGCGAGGCCCACCGATGTGCCCAGAAGACCGGTACCCAGGATGGCTACGCGTTCGATCATGCGGTCGATCCCTTTTCTTCCAGCGAAGTTCTTACAGGCTTCGCCCCACGGCCGTCGCGATCAGGCGCAACTCGCTCATCAACTTTTCGAACTGGTCGAGATAGAGCGTCTGAGCTGCATCGGATGCGGCCTTGTCGGCGTTCGGGTGCACTTCCACAAGAATAGCGTCCGCGCCCGCGGCCACTGCGGCTTTGGCCATGGGCGGCACCATGTCGCGGCGCCCCGTGCCGTGCGAGGGATCAGCCACGATCGGCAGGTGCGATAGCTTCTTGACCACCGGAATCGCGGAGATGTCCATGGTGTTACGCGTCGCGGTCTCATAGGTGCGGATGCCGCGTTCGCACAGGATCACGTCGTAGTTGCCGCCCGAAAGAATGTATTCGCTCGACAGAAGCAGCTCTTCCACCGTGGCCGCCATGCCCCGCTTCAGCAGCACCGGTTTGCGGACCTGGCCGAGTTCCCGCAGCAGGTTGAAGTTCTGCATGTTGCGCGCGCCCACCTGCAGCAGATCGACATAGGGCAGCATGGGCTCGATCTGCGCGATCTCCATCACCTCGCTCACCACCAGCAGGCCGTGCGCATCGGCCGCCTCCCGCATCAGCTCCAGCCCCGGAATTCCCATCCCCTGGAAGGAGTAAGGCGAGCTGCGCGGTTTGTAGGCGCCCCCGCGCAGAAATGTTCCTCCCGCCGCTTTCACGTGCTCGGCGGTTTCGAACATCTGCGCCCGGCTCTCGATCGAACATGGGCCGGCCATGGCCAGCACCCGTTCGCCGCCCAGCTTGATGCCGTTGCGAAATTCAACCACGGTGCCTTCGGGACGGAAGCCCCGGCCCGCCAGTTTGTACGGTGAGCTGATGCGATGGACGTGCATCACGCCCGGCAGCAGTTCAAACTTGCTTAGATCGAGGCTGGCCGTGGGTCCGACCGCCGCCAGAATAGTTTGGCTTTGCCCGGTCGTCCGATGCACCTCGACCCCGGACTCGGTCATCGCGTCGATGACCGCATCGATCTGTTCTTCGCTGGCTTTCTCCTGCATTGCTACGATCATTGCTT
>DASXGD010000208.1:0-8241 GCA_036489245.1 Occallatibacter sp.
AACATAAAGCTACTCGGCAGTGCCCATCCAGCCTTCGGGGACGAACCGGTACCCCACCCAGGGTTCGGTCTGGATGTATTGGCGGCCAGTCTCGCTTTCCAGCTTTTTGCGCAATTGACCCACAAACACGCGTAAATATTCAGGCTGGTGGGCCGACTGGCCGCCCCATACCGCTGTGAGCAGGGTGCGATGGGTCATCACCTTGCCGGCGTTGCGGGCCAGGTGCAGAAGCAAATCGAATTCCTTGGGAGTGAGATGAATGGGCTTGCCCTGTAGCTTGACGCTGTGAGCCGCCTCATCGATGATGAAGTCACCCGCCTCGATGGCCGCGGAAGAACGCTCCGGGGCCCGCCGCAGGTGCGCCCGCACGCGGGCCATCAGTTCCTGGATGCTGAAAGGCTTGGTTACGTAGTCGTCCGCGCCGGCATCGAGCGCCTCAACCTTTGATCGCTCGTGGTCCCTGACCGAAAGAACCAGCACCGGTGTGCGTCCCTTCGAGCGGATAGCGCGGCACACATCGACCCCGCTCAATCCCGGCATCATCAGGTCGGTGATCACCAGGTCGGGTGCCCATTCGCGGAAGACGTGCAGACCCTCCTCCGGATCGTTCGCGGTGCGCACGTCGAATGCCTGCGCGGAGAGCGCCGCCCGCAAGGCCCGGGTGATTTGGGGCTCGTCGTCGATCACCAGAATTCTGCCCGCCATGGCCATCCTTCTTTCGGGAAGATTACATTATCGCGCACCCCGGCTATGATGCTGAGTAAGACAAACCATGGACCCCGATGGGACAGGAACGATGCGTCGTCGCTTTGGCGGGTCCCGAGTTCTGCAGTGGTCCGGGGCCACGCTGGGTGTGGCCTCGATAACATTCCTGCTCTCGCTGGCCGGGATCAACGAAACCGCAGCCGGGCTTGTCTTCCTGACCATCGTGGTATGGTTCGCGACGCGGGCCGGCATTCGCCGCGCGCTGTATGTGGCGTTGCTCTGCGCGCTTTGTTTCGATTACTATTTTCTGCCGCCGGTGCACACCTTTCGATTGGCAGGCCCTCAGGAGTGGATCGAAATGTTGTCGTTCGCGGTGAGTTGCGTGATCGTTGGCCGGTTAGCCGAAAGGGCGCGCAGCCAGACCCGCAACGCCGAACAGCGCCGGGAAGACGTGGAGCGACTCTACACCCTCAGCCAGGACATGATGCTTCACGAAGACGCGGCCCGCCTCATTCGCGAGATGCCTCACCTCATCGAACGTGCCTTCGGGCTGGAAACGGTCATACTCTACGTTCGCGATCAGGATCAGATGTATGCGTCGATCGGCGAGATTCCCGGGGATCTACAGGAGGGGTTGCGCGCCCTGACCCGCGGCCAAAGCCCGGCGCTCGCCGGTCCGGAGGGGTTCGCGTCGTTTGCGTTGATGCTGGGTCTGAATCCGATCGGAGCGCTGGCCTGGCGTCCGGACAAACTCTCCCGTGAGGTGGCCACGGCGGTCAGCGCGCAGGTGGCGATCGCGCTCACTCGCTCTCTCGCGATCGAGACCTACACGCGCATGGAGGCGGCACGCGAGGGCGAACGGCTGCGCACGGCGTTGATTGATTCGTTGACCCACGAACTGCGTACGCCTCTGACCTCGATCCGGGCCGCGGCCACCACCCTGGTGCAATCCGAGGGACTGGATGAGGCGGGGCGCCGCGACCTGGCCTCCCTTGTTGACGAAGAAAGCGCCCGCCTCGACAAGCTGATCGGCGAGGCGGTGGAAATGGCGGAGATCGATGCCAACGTGGTCAAGGTTCGCCCCACGCCGCAACTCACCCGCACGCTGCTCGACCACGTTGTGGAGGAATCGCACGCCATCCTGGCCAGGCATCGTGTCGCGGTCACGGTCGAACCCCCGGACCGGCCGGCGTGGTTTGATCCGCTTCTTCTGGGCCGCGTATTCCGCCACCTGCTCGAGAACTCCGCCCGCTACGCGCCCGCAGGAAGCCTGATTTCTCTTCGCAGCCGGAGGCAGGACGGCCGCCTTGAGTTTGCTGTGCAGGACAACGGCCCGGGCATCGACTCCGCAGACCTTCCATTAATCTTCGAGAAATTCTACCGGGGCAGGAAGGGTTCGGCCATGGGCAAAGGGACGGGCATGGGGCTTCCCATCACTCGCGCGATTCTGGCTGCGCATGGCGGCCAGATTGACGTGTCGAGCCAGCCCGGCCGGGGCACCACGTTTCGATTTTGGATTCCGCTGGTGGAAAAGGAACCGGCCTCTTCAGATGCCGGCGCGCCCGAAGAGGGTTGAGAGGTTTTGCAGATTCACTTGCTTGGCGGCCATGGCCCTCGGTACACTCGTGTTGCCGTTACCTTCTCCAGTCGGTAGTTGAAACGTCGAATCGTTTTCGCGTGGCTTAGTTCGAAGACTCCACATCCTGGAAAGCGGTCCAAGTGAAATCGCGAGTCCCCCTCCGTGATCTCGTGGCAGCAGCAGGAATCCTCGATTCCTGCGCAGCGTGGGCTGCGACTCCGTCGACCTCTACCTTCTCCCATATCTCCACGCCTGCGGGAGAGGTGAACGACCTCTCTCTTTTCGTGCTGACGATCTCGGCGGGGATCTTCCTCGGAGTCAGCGCGCTGCTGGTGTATGCGCTGTTTCGCTTCAGGGCGCGCCCCGGCGACACAACAGAGCCACCCCAGGTGTTCGGCAGCGTCCAGATCGAACTGGCGTGGACCATTATTCCCATCCTGATCATCGTGATGCTGTTCCTTGGAACCGCGCGCGTTCTGTTCTCCGTACAGGATGCGCGCAGGCCCGCTTCGGCGGTCGACGTCACGGTCGTAGGGCACCAGTTCTGGTGGGAGTTTCACTATCCGCAATACAACATCGTCACGGCGAACGAACTGCATGTCCCCGTGAGCGCCGGCGCTTCTGCGCGCCCCACCTTCATGAAGCTGACCTCCGCCGACGTTATCCATAGCTTCTGGGTGCCGCAACTGGCAGGCAAGACGGACCTGCTGCCGAACCGCGTCAACGAGATGTGGATCGATCCGCAGCGCACCGGGCTCTACCTGGGCCAGTGCGCCCAATTTTGCGGCATGCAGCACGCGAAGATGTTGTTGCGCGTCTATGTGGATTCGCCCGAAGGATTCCAGCAGTGGATCGCCCAACAACAAAAAGCGCAGGCCGAAATCGCCGCGGACGCATCGGGCGCGGCCTCCGCGCCGATCAACGCGCATGACGGCCAGGTAGTTTTCGAACACCAGGCGTGCATCAACTGCCACACCGTTGCGGGCACAGCGGCAAACGGGCGGTTTGGACCTGACCTGACACACCTGATGAGCCGCGAGACCCTGGCGGCGGGTGCTACACCAAATACGCCTGAAAACCTGAGAGCCTGGATCGACGACCCGAATATCTTCAAACCGGGTTCACTGATGCCGGCCATGCATTTGACCGGCCGGCAGAATGACCAGATCACGGCCTACCTTCTGACATTGAAGTAAACCGGAGCCAAAGATGGGAACGGACACACCGGGGATTCCGATTGGGGGAGGGATTGAAGGTCTCGATCGTACGCGCCCTCACACCACGAGAGGCACGTACCTCGAGGTCGTTCACAGCTGGGTGGTGACGGTCGACCATAAAAAGCTGGGCATTCTCTACATCAGTTATGCCCTGATATTCCTCCTGGTCGCGGGCGTCGAGGCATTGCTGATCCGGATCCAACTCTCCATTCCGCATAACACGTTCGTATCCGCTGCCTCGTTCAACCGGCTCTTCACCATGCACGGGACCACCATGGTGTTCCTGGTGGGCATGCCCATTCTGTTCGGATTCGGCAATTATCTTATTCCTCTGATGATCGGCGCGCGCGACATGGCCTTTCCGCGACTCAACGCGTTCAGCTTCTGGATCAGCGCCTTCGGCGGTATTCTGCTCTACTACAGTTTCATCGGAGGCGTAGGACTGTCCGGCACAGGCTCGGCCCCCGACGTGGCCTGGTTCGCTTACGCACCCTTGACCGAAAAAGCGTTCTCCCCCGGCCACACCGTCGATTACTGGGCCGTCTCCCTGATTGCCAGTGGCATCGGCAGCATTGGTACCGCCATCAACATTCTGGCGACTGTGTTTTGCATGCGCTGCAAAGGGATGACCTTGATGCGCATACCGCTGTTGCCCTGGCTGTATGCGGTCGTTTCCTTTATTGTGCTGGTCGCCGTCAGCCCGCTCACCGCGGCCCAGGCCATGCTGATGATCGACCGCTACCTCGGCGGACACTTCTTCGATACCCAGGCGGGGGGATCGGCCATTCTGTGGGCCCACTTTTTCTGGATTTTCGGACATCCGGAAGTCTATGTCCTGGTGCTGCCGGCATTCGCCTTCGCCAACGAGATCATCCCCGTATTCTCGCGCAAGGCTATCTTTGGCTATCCGGCCATGGTTGCAGCATCGGTGGCCATCGCTTTCATCAGCCTGGGCGTGTGGGCGCACCACATGTTCACCATCGGCATGACATCGTTCGGGAACGCGTTCTTCACGCTGTCGACGATGCTGGTCTCGATCCCCACCGGCATCAAGACCTTCAACTGGCTGGCGACCATCTGGGGCGGAAAGATCCGGTTCGAGACGCCCATGCTGTTTTCGATTGCGTTCATATTTCAGTTTGTGATCGCGGGACTCACCGGCATCATGCTTTCGATCTCAGCATGGAACTGGCAAACCCATAATTCCTACTTCGTGGTGGCGCATTTCCATTACGTCCTGGTCGGCGCCATCGTGTTCATGATCTTTGCGGCGCTCTACTACTGGTATCCCAAGATAACCGGGCGCATGCTCGATGATCGGCTGGGCAAGTGGCATTTCTGGCTCATGGTGATCGGTTTTCACATCACTTTTGACACGATGCACATCCCGGGTCTGCTCGGAATGCCGCGCCAGATCTACACCTATGAAGCCGACCGGGGCTGGGGCACGCTGAACATGATCGTCTCGGCGGGCGGGTTCATCCAGGCAATCGCCGTCTTGATTTTTGTGTACAACATGGTGCATTCCTATTTCCGCGGCGAGACCGCGGGGGCCGACCCGTGGGATGCATGGACGCTGGAGTGGTCGGTTCCTTCGCCACCGCCGGTGTACAACTTCGCCAGCGATCCGGTGGTTTCAAGCCGCAGGCCGTTGTGGGATTTGAAGCATCCTGAAGATCAGGACGCGCCATATGAGTGAAGTCGAGAGGGACTCGTGAGCACGATTCCGCTGCAACACGTCGAGAACGAGCCGTGGCGGCTGCCGTCGCGCGGTGTGGTCGCGATGGCCAGCCTCATCACGGCCGAATCGGCGATCTTCACCATCTTTGTGGCGGCGTATCTCTACTACCTTGGCCGGGATGTGGTCGGCCCCACGCCGCGCGAAGTACTGGAGATTCCGATCTTGGGTACGGTCTGCCTTCTCTCCAGCAGTTTCTTCATCGTGCTGGCGGAGCATGCGATCACCCATGCGCGGATGAAGGCATTCACCCTCTGGTGGAGTGTCACCATTCTGCTGGGCGCGATCTTTCTCGGCGACACGGCCCGCGAATGGTACAAGTTGATCGTGCACGTTCACCTCACCATCAGCACCAATCTCTTCGGCACCACGTTCTACTCGCTGGTGGGTTTGCACGCTTCCCACGTAATTATCGGTCTGCTCATGATGCTGGTGGTATTCGCATTCGCGTTGACGGGCAAAGTCGAGCCTGCGCACGCTGAGCGCGTGAAAGTGCTGGCGTTGTACTGGCATTTTGTCGACGCTGTCTGGGTGGTTGTCTTTACTGTTGTGTACCTCATAGGACGCTGATGGAACCTCGAGAGCCACGCATTGCCGCAACCAGCCACGGTGAAGCGCAGACGGGCGCGGTCCATCTTCCTGCGCCCACCGCTTGGCCGTTCCTGCTCGCACTGGGACTCACGCTGGTGTTTGCGGCGTTTGTGACCAACATGGCCATTGGCGCGCTGGGACTTTTGCTCGCGATCGTCGCCGCTGTCGGATGGTTCCGCGACGTCCTCCCACACGAGGCTCACGAAACCGTGGAAGTCGAAGAAGAGTTCGTCACCCTTCTGACACCCAGCGAGAAAGTGGCGCACATCGAAGTAGACGAGACCCATCGTGCGCAGCTCCCACTGGAGACGTTTCCGATCTCCAGCGGCATCAAGGGAGGCATTGCTGGCGGCATCGCCATGGTGATCCCGGCAGAGATCTACGGCATCATTCGGTTTCACAGCATCTGGTACGTGGTCAACCTTCTGGGCGGAGCAGGGGTGGGAGGCTGGGTAAATCCGACGGTCGAAGAGATGAAGCAGTTCCGCCTTAGCGCGTTCATCACCGCCAACATCATCCAGGGTTCGGTCACGCTTCTGGTAGGGGTTCTCTATGGCGCCATGCTGCCCATGTGGCCAAAGCGCCCCATGTTGCTGGGTGGCATCATAGCGCCCGTCCTCTGGACCGGGCTGCTGCACAGCACGCTCGACATCGTCAATCCGTTCCTTGCGGCGCGCATCGACTGGTGGTCGTTCGCTGCATCGCAGGTGATTTTCGGGTTAGTGGCAGGCTACACGGTTGTCAAGCTGGGGGGGATCAAGCGGCTTGCGCAGATTCCGCTTTCAGTCCGGATGGGAGTGGAAACCCCGGGCCTGATGCCCGAGCATCATCCCGGAGACGAGCCCAAGCCATGAGAGCACTGCGGATCTTCGCGGCCATACTGGGGCTTCTTATTCCTCTGCTGGCGATGCCTGTGCTGACTGGATGCGACATGCCCGGGCGGCCTCACCCCGGGCCGGAAGTGCCGCGCCCGGAGGCGATCGAATCGTTCAATACCTTGTATGGGGAGAACTGCGCCGGCTGCCACGGCAAAAACGGAGACAATGGCGCCGCAACCAACCTCGCCAATCCGGAATACCAGGCGCTGATTGACGACACATCGATGCGCGACGTGATTGCGAATGGGAAGAAGGGTTCGTTGATGCCCGGATTCAGCGTGCGGAGCGGAGGACCGTTGACCGAAGGGCAGATTGACGCCCTCGTTCGAGGCCTGCGCGCGCAATGGAAGAAGGAGAATCCATTTGGAGGCGAAACTCCTCCGCCGTACAAGGCTTCCCATGCGGGCGACGCAACCAAGGGCGAGGAGGTCTATGCGGCGGCCTGTGCACGCTGCCACGGAGACACTGCGCAACATCCCGGGAGCGCGGGCTCGATCCTGGATGGATCTTTCCTGGCTCTCATCAATGAACAAACGGTGCGTACGACCATCATCGCGGGCCGCCCCGATATCGGTGAGCCGGACTGGCGAAATCACATTCCTGGCCGCGCCATGACGGACGACGAGGTTACGGATGTGAGCTCGTGGCTGATCGCGCAGAGGCCGGCAACGCCGGGACAGCCATATCCGAGCGCAAAACCAATATCTCCGCCCCGCGCAGAAGCGCAACCGCTGGCTAACAAGGCGACCAAACCGACGAAGCCCAACCAGCCCTGACAAGTTCGACGACAGCGCAGGAGAAAACGTATGGACGAAACACTTCCGCCGCCCGGTCCCGACGATCAGGCGCGGCGCCTTGAAGAGCAGCGGGTCACGCGCCGATCGTTTTTGATGAATGTGGGCATCGCACTGAATGCCGTTGTGGCTCTCGCGATTGCAACACCCGTGGTCGCCTTCCTCGTTGGCCCCGTGTTGCGCCGCAAGGATTACCGCAATTGGGTTGCGCTCGGGAACGCCGCCGATTTTCATCCCGGAGAAACAACCCTGGTCACGTTCCGCAATCCATATCAGAACCCGTGGGACGGCGAAACTGCCAATGTTCCCGCATATGTCCGCTGTTCGGAGGAGGGCCAGTACACCGTATTCGCAATCAATTGTGCTCACCTCGGCTGCCCGGTACGTTGGTTTTCTGAGTCGCAGTTGTTCATGTGCCCCTGCCACGGCGGCATTTACTATGCCGACGGCAGCCGCGCGTCAGGACCGCCCGAACGAGGACTTTTCACTTATGAGATGAAAGTGGAAGACGGCAAGCTGATGATCAAGGCCGGCCAATTGCCGACGTTGAGAAACCAGGCCCGTATGTCGCCCTGCCCGTCGGCACCCGCATCCACATCGCCCGCGATAGTTACGAGGATCGAATCATGCCCCAGTACCAAGACCAGCGAGCCTGGTACAAGCGCGCCTACGATTGGCTAGAACTGCGCTTACAACTCGAAGGTCCGATCAAGGATGCCGCGCTGCACCCGGTGCCGAA
>DASXGD010000211.1:0-10433 GCA_036489245.1 Occallatibacter sp.
AATTTCATCGGAAGGGATTCCCGCCACATGGCGACAGGAGACCTTGCCCTTGGTCAAGAGAAGGGCGCAACCAGCGCGCAGCAGCGCGTAGTCAACGACTTCAGCATTATCGTAGCAACGGTGAACGGGTCCGGCTCGCAATCCGCCAATAGCGTTCTGCTGAAAAGCATCTTCGGAATGGGCGTACCCGTCAGCGGTAAAAACCTCTTCCCGTCGAACATCGCCGGACTCCCCACCTGGTTCACGATCCGCGCCAGCAAAGATGGTTACGTGGCCCGCAGGAGAGGTTCCCAAGTCCTGGTGGCGATGAACCCCGAGACCGCCAAGCAGGACATGGTCGAACTCGACAGCGGCGGCGTTGCCATCTACGAAGAGAGCCTGAACCTCAAGCAGCATCGCAGCGATGTGGTCTGCTATCCCGTTCCCTTCGACAAGATCACCGCGTCCGTCTGCCCCGAGGCCAAGCTGCGCAAGCTGGTCAAGAACATGGTCTACGTGGGGGTGGTCGCGCACATCCTTTCTCTTGACCTCAAGGTGGTCGAGAGCAGCCTGCGCAAGCAGTTTGCCAAGAAGCAGAAGGTCTTCGACTTGAACTTCGGCGCCGTCAAGGCCGGGTACGACTACGCGCAGGAAAAGCTCGTCAAGCAGGATCCCTACTTGATTGAGCACCTGAACCAGACGGCAGGCAAGATCATCATCGATGGCAACGCAGCCGCCGGAATGGGCGCTGTATTCGCGGGCGTCACCGTGGTCGCGTGGTATCCCATCACCCCGTCCACATCGCTCATCGAAGCCACCACCGACCTGCTCAAGAAGTTTCGCGTCACGCCGGAAGGCAAGGCGACCTTCGCCGTGGTTCAGGCTGAAGACGAGCTCGCCGCCATCGGCATGGTGCTCGGCGCAGGTTGGGCTGGCGCACGGTCCATGACTTCAACCTCCGGCCCCGGCATTTCGCTCATGGCCGAATTCGCGGGACTCGGCTACTACGCCGAAATCCCTGGCGTGATCTTCGACGTGCAGCGCACCGGCCCCTCGACGGGCATGCCCACGCGCACCTCCCAGGCCGACCTGCTCTCGGCTGCGTTCCTCTCGCACGGCGACACCAAGCACATCGTCCTGTTGCCCGGCTCGGTGAAGGAGTGTTTCGAATTCGGTTACGCCGCCTTCGATGTGGCCGAGCGTTTCCAGACTCCGGTCTTCGTTCTTACCGACCTCGACCTGGGCATGAACAACTGGATGTCCGAGCCCTTCCAATATCCCGACAAGCCTCTCGATCGCGGCAAGGTGCTCACCGCGGAAGACCTCAACCGCCTGGGCGGATTTGCCCGCTATCGCGATGTCGACGGCGATGCGATCGGATGGCGCACATTGCCCGGTACGCCTCATCCCAAGGCCGCCTACTTCACCCGCGGTTCCGGTCATAACGACGCGGCCGGGTACACCGAATTGCCGCATGAGTACGTCGCCGTGATGGAACGCCTGTTGCGCAAGTTCGAAAATTCGCGCAAGCATTTGCCGGCGCCGGTCGCGGTAAAAAACGGGACCTCGAAGATCGGTTTCCTCGCCTACGGCAGCACCGACTTCGCCCTGCGCGAAAGCCTCGACCAGATCAAGAACGAATACAAGGCCGACGTCGACTACATGCGCATCCGCGCCTTCCCGTTCGCCCACGAGATTCACGACTTTGTTGCTTCGCACGAGCGCGTGTATGTCGTTGAACAGGATCGCGACGCGCAACTTGCCAGCCTGCTCAAGCTCGACCTTCCGGCCGACCAGGTGGTCAAGCTGCGCAGCATTCTCTATTACAACGGTCTGCCCATGGATGCCCGCAGCATCACAGACGAGTTCGTGACCAAGGAGGGCCTCTAATGGCAACCGCAGCACCCACACCTAAAGTCAATCGCATCGGCCTTCCCATCGTTGATTACCGCGGCGGCAAATCCACGCTCTGCGCCGGTTGCGGCCACAATGCCATCTCCGAGCGCATCATCGACGCCATGTTCGAGATGGGCATCGAGCCGGAGCGGGTGATGAAGATGAGCGGCATCGGCTGCTCCTCCAAGAGCCCCGCCTACTTCATGAGCCGGTCGTTCAGCTTCAACAGCGTGCACGGCCGCATGCCGTCGGTTTCCACCGGCGCCATCCTCGCTAACCGCCAAATGACCATGCTTGGCATCTCCGGCGACGGCGATACCGCCTCCATCGGCATGGGCCAGTTCGTGCACCTGCTCCGCCGCAACCTGCCCATGATCTACATCATCGAGAACAACGGAGTGTACGGCCTCACCAAGGGCCAGTTCTCGGCCACCGCCGACCTCGGCTCCAAGTTGAAGACGGGCGTCATTAACGATCTGCCCCCCATCGACACCTGCGCCCTTGCCATCCAGCTCGGCGCAACGTTTGTGGCCCGCTCCTTCTCCGGCGACAAGAAGCAACTGCTTGCCATGCTCAAAGCCGCCATCGCCCACCAGGGCACAGTGCTGCTCGACGTGATCAGCCCCTGCGTGACCTTCAATGACCACGAAGGGTCAACCAAGAGCTACAAATTTATGCAGGAGAACGACGAGCCAATCAACGAAATCGGCTTTGTCGCCAGCTTCGATGACATCGAGGTCGACTACGATTCCGGCCAGGTCTACGAAGTCGAGATGCACGACGGCTCGAGCCTCCGGCTGCGCAAGCTGCGCGAAGACTACAACCCAACCGACAAGGCCAATGCCGTGCGTACGCTGATGGAAGCGCAAGCCACTGAAGAAGTCCTCACCGGCGTCTTCTACATCAACACCGAAAAGCCCACGTTCATCGATCTGCTCAACGTCGTCGATGAGCCGCTCGGCACTTTGCCTGAATCGCTCACACGGCCGCCCAAAGGCGCCCTTGACGCGCTCATGCAGAGCCTGCAGTAAGGCAGGCAATCGATAGCAGCGAAGAGCCCCGCATGTCGCGGGGCTTTTTTGCGCCCCCGGCATTTCTGCAGCCGGTCGATCGCCACTCGGAAATTTCCCTCAGTAACCAAAGTAATAAATTAACCAGAGCCTGTGACTGCGGTAACAAATTTAGCTCTAACCCATGTGCTAATTTCAACGTACCGTCCCTGAATGGCCCTGTTTGTCTGCGTTGCGTTCACCTCGTGTGTCGTTTTTGGGCGGTGAGACTTTCTGAGAGGGCGGTACGATGGCAGCCTTGGATAGAGAACAATTGGAAGCTCTTAGACGTCAGGTGGAGGAAGACTACAAGCTGGACGTGGCGGCGATTGAGCGTTTTCAGCGGCGGTTCGCCGGCGGGAATGCTAATCCTCCCTCTGCAACCACCGCAACGGTAAGCGAAATTCGCGGAGCGGTTGTGCCCATACCGGAACCAGCAGCGCAAGCCGAACCCGATGAACTGACGGGTTCGCTTCGATCCATGTTTAGCACTTACCGGAGGTAATGGGAGTCACCACGCTCATCGCGCCAGCGAGCGATCCGGGAACTTCTGCGCCGCTGGACGGGTTCCCCATCGCGGCATCGGCGTCGTTAAATATTCTGCGCCCTGAAATGCCCCAATGACCCGACTCAAACTCGTCCGCACCAATCCACCCGCCTCTCGAAATCGTGTACATCTCATTCGGCGCCAGCACAACGCTCGCTGTGTCTGCGGCTCACGGACACGGGGCTCTGACTTCCTGCTTTTTCGATATCCACGACGAGAATTAGTCCTATACAATTCTCGCCATGAAAGGCAACCCTCAAGTTCTTGAGCAGCTGAACCTTGCTCTTCGCGACGAATTGACAGCAATCAATCAGTATTTTCTCCACTCTGAAATGGCGGAGAACTGGGGCTATTCCAAATACTCAAAAAACATCAAGAAGCAATCGATCGATGAGATGAAGCACGCCGAAGCGCTGATGGAACGCATTTTGTTCCTCGATGGCATTCCCAGCATGGAAACGCTCTCGCTTTCCATCGGGCAATCAATCAGGGACATGATCGAGTCCGATCTGAAACTCGAGCTTGGAGCGGTCGCCTCCTACAACGAGGCCATCCGGATTTCGGTGGAAAACAAGGACAACGGCTCGCGTGATCTATTTGTCCGGTTGCTCAAGGATGAAGAAGGGCATGTGGATTGGCTTGAGGCCCAAATTCATCTGATTAAGGAGATGGGATACGAGCGCTATCTCATCCTCCAGACGTCTGCGGAGAATTAGCTCTCCTCACACGACTCCAGCCGTCGCCCGTGCAAACGTATAAGGCCCTTCCGGCACCAGGGCGACCCGGGCCCCCTTCGGAACTCCGCGCAGCACCGCCGCGATGGCCTCGTCGATATCACCGAACCATCGCGTCCCCAGTTGCCCCAACTCCTCCTTCTTCACCCCCGGAGCAAAGAAGTAGATATCGTTTTGCACCCCGGCCAGCGCCAGCTTCTCCACCTGCCAGCGGTCGATTTCCACCGGCGCATCCCGCACCTCATCCAGATAATCAGAAAAGCTTCCCATGGTTTTGATCATGCGCTTGAATTCCGCCGACCCCATTCCCTCCGCGCATTCGGCGACCATAAGGATCGGGGCGCCAGGCTTGGCGATATGGGCTGCCGCCGTGATTCCTTTCACCGATTGATAGAAAGTCAGGTCCAGCGGAAACCCGGCCGCGCTGGTGATCACCGCGTCCGCCGGCTCGTCGACCTCTTCGAGACATGCCTTCTCGACAAACTCCACGCCCGCCGCGTGCGCGCGTACCGGATCGCCCGCAAACACGCCCGCGATCTTCCGGTCTCCTGTCTGCTCCTGGGTCAAAGCCACGTCCACGATAAAATCGTGGCGTATCATGCGCGCGCATTCCAGTAATTCCTCGTGCAGCGGATTTCCAATGATCGATCCTTCCGTCGCCAGCGGCTCGCGAATAAAACGGGTCGAGTGAATCACCTTGATCGTTTCCTGCGCCGCCAGGCCCGGAACTATCAGCTTCCGCCCCCCTGAGAAGCCCAGCATCAGGTGTTGCTCGATGAACCCAAGCGTAATATGCAGGTCTGCGCTCACAAACCGCTCGTCAACATAGACCGGGGTTCCGCGCCTGGTCTCGCCCGCGTAGTGGTGTTCCTCTCGGGCCCGCGCATTGTGGCTTACTACCCGGTATTTGGCTGCGATCTCGGGTCCGACAATGATGTCGACTTCCTCGCTGGTCGCGGCGCGATGCAGCCCCGTCGCAATGAGAATGATGATGCTGTCGCTGGCGATGCCGGCCTTGTGCAGGCGGGCGAGCAATGGAGGCAGTGTGATCCGGTTCGGCGCCGGCCGGGTAATGTCGCACACCGAAATCGCCGCGGTCTTCCTGCCCCTGGCCAGATCCATGAGCGGCTCGCACGCGATGGGGTGATCGAGCGCTGCATTCAGAGCCGCGGCCTCGTCCGCAAGCGCTACCGCCTTCCTGCTCCGCACCTCATGGCAGTCAAATCCGTTGGGTACCGAAACCTCGATCCCGCCCTTGCCGAAGAGAAACAACGATTTCATCGCTTGAATCCTCATCCTGATTCTCGCAGACTTCGCGGTCGCTTTCGACAAATCCCGCCAGGCCGGCCCGAAGGCGGGAGCTTATCATTGCTCAAAACTCCCGTCGTCACGCTTCCCGGATCAAGCGGTTCCCGGAGTCCCGGTGGGAGTCCCGGTCGGCGAAGCACCCATGCCGCCACGACCGCTGCGCATCCACTCCCGAAATCTGTCCTGCTCTTCCGGAGTCATGCACTCCCAGCGCTGGCTTGGCCGCCGCCGTCGCCTGGAGCCGCTCCCGCCGCCCCCACCCAGCCCTCCGATCAGGATCCGGCACAATACCAGCAGCCCCAGGGCCTGCCAGAACGTGATTAGCCGCAACCCGAACAACATGGGCATGAGCCAATTCCACAAATGCATCACTAATTCGCCGAACAACCAGCCAAACAACACCATCGCCGGCGGAGCCACTAGAATGATCCACCATTTCTTTCTCATGTTTGTTCCTCATTTCCTCATAAATTCGTCGTGAATGCTCTGCAGGCGCTCGCGCAGATGCCGCACCGCATAGCGTTTGCGCGCCAGCAGGGTATTGACGTTGACGCCGCTTTCGGCAGACAACTCCTTGAAGCTGCGCCCCTCCATTTCGTGGGCGATGAACACCGCTCGCTGCTCAGCGGGCAACTCGGCGAAGGCGAGCTCCAGTTCATCGAGAAGCATGTGCCGCAGGTAGAGCGCCTCCGGCCCCGCATCCGGAGAGGGCAACAGGTCTTCGATGTTGAGCGCGACGCCCTCTTCGTCCTCGCCCATCGTCTCGGAGAATGTCTCCGGCCGCTTCTTGCGGAAGAAATCCGTAATCCGATTGCGCGCCACGCGAAACAGCCAGCCGGTCACATAGTCGATAGGCTTCAGCAATCGCGAGGCCTCCACCAGTTCGGCGAAAACCTCCTGCAGAAGATCTTCGACGTCGGCATCGTTGGGCACGCGCCTGCGGATAAAGTTTCGCAGCCGCGAACCTTCTTCCGCCACGACTGCCGCGATTTGCCGGTCTTGCTCGATCATCGTAGTCATGCTGCCCGTCGCATCCGCCTACTCTCAGGACGAACGACGGCCGCAAATATTGTAGAGATTCATTTGAAAACCCCCGGGGCCAGCGTTACAGCCGGATCGGGGGCAGGCGTCCGGGTGAACTGCCCGTCGGGAGTGAGATGTGTATTTCCCAAATTCAAACGGCCCTGCATTGCGCAGGGCCGCCGTTCCGTGCATACATATATGTCCTTCAGCAAGCGCCGCCAGGTCCGCCCTACGGCGTCTTGGCCACAATCCGCACGCCCATCGCGTTGAGTTTCGCTCGTGCCTGCGTGGCCTCTGGCGTCTGCGGATGACGCTGAATCAGCGCGCGCAACTCGTGGATCCCGGAATCGTGCTTACCCGAATTGATGAGCGCCAATCCCTTATGCAGTTGCGCAGCCGCCGCCTTGGGGCTGCCGCTGAAGTTCTCCAGGACTACGTTGTAGGCCTTCACTGCCCCCGCGTAGTCGTTCTGCTTGTAGGAGATTTCGCCCAGGTAAAATTGCGCGTTGCCGGCCAGGTCGTCCTGCGGGTAATACGTCAGCACGTCGTGGAATTCGCCTGCAGCCACGTCGTAGCGCGCTGCGTTGTAGTCGCGCAGGCCGGCCTGATAGGTTTCCTGCAGCGGCGGAGCCTGTCCGCCGCCAGGGCCGTTGGGAATCGCGCCTTGTGCCCCAGGGCCGGGCGCCGGCATCGCCGACCCTCCCGCCCCCGGCTGTTGACCAGACCCGCCCACCGGCGGATTCTGGATGTTCTGCAACTGGCTTTGCAGGTCCTGGATGCTCTTGTCCAGTTTGCTCATCCGCGACTTCAACTCATCCACGGAATCATTCAGGGATTGCATCTGCCCCGAACTAGTGTCGAGCTTTCCGCCGAGAGCCTCGCTCTGCGCATTGATTTTCTGCTGCAAAGCGTCCACCGTCGTCGTCATCCGGTTGGCGTTGTCCGCGGTCTGTTCCACCAGGTGCTGCAACAGTCCGAATTTCGAATCCACTGTGGACTGCAAACGCTGCACGGCATCCATCAATTGCTGCACTTGCGATTGCAGCGCTACGACGGTGTCCTTCGTCGATTCGGCGCGGACGGAAGCGGTTCCCGAAATTACCCCAGAAAGGGCCAGGAAAAACAGAACATGGCGAAACCTGCAAGTTTTCAACATCCCTCACCCATCCCATAAGAAGTACGGCACCCCGATTCATACTCAAAGGGATGCCGCAGTCTCTTCCATTGTCGCACCATCACAGAGCCGGAGGTAACGCGGGATCCCAAGCAGACACCACCGGATCGACGCGATCACCGGGCAGCCGAGATCGGAGAAAGAAATCGAACGGTGCGCTGTCCATGATTCGAGCCGCAGGCAGGCACTTCAAACCGCCCCTGCGGCCCGTCCCGATTCAGAGACCGGGTTATTGATCCATCGAGAATCCACCGCGCCGGTTCTGTTGCCAGCATTCCTCCGTGGACTCAGTGCAGAACGGTTTTTCCTTCCCATAGCTCACGGTGCGAATGCGGTTTGCCGCCACACCCGCCGTCACCAGCGCATTCTTGGTCGCATCCGCGCGGCTCTGGCCCAGCCCGATGTTGTACTCGTTCGAACCGCGCTCGTCGCAGTAGCCGCCGATCACGATCTTGATTTCGGGGTGGCTCGCCAGAAACGATGCATCGCGCGAAAGCGTGGACTGCGCGTCGGCACGAATATCGGACGTGTCGTAATCGAAGAAAATGTCCTGCACGTTCGCTTTGAACTGCTCTTCCGTGCTCATGGTGTTGGTGGGCACCACCACCGCCGGTGGAGCATTCACGGTCACTCGCGCCGTGGCATCGGCCGTACCGCCATCGCCCTTCGCCACCAGGTGGTAGCTGGTGGAAGTGGTCGGCGTGACCGTCTTCACGCCCGAGGTCGGCACACTGCCGATTCCGTCAATCGAGACGCTGGTCGCGTCCACGGTGCGCCATGTCAGAACCACCTGGTCGCCGGCTGAAATCGATGCCGGAGTCGCCGTAATCTGCGCTGTCGGGGGTGCTGTGGCCGGGGGTGCCGTTTCCGTGGGCATTGGCGGAGCGGGATGTTTCTTCTTGCAACCGGCAACGGCGATGAGGGCAGCCAGCACAGCGACGGGAACCAGGATGCGAACAAATTGTTTCAAGACCTATCTCCTTTGCGGGGTCAAGCGGCGAATTTCAGACAACGGAACATTTTAATTGCTGATCTCACGACTTCTCGACTTTTTGCGTGACAGTGAGCACACCACGACAACACCACCGGGTGTATATCGCCGATGTCCTGGGGAATTGGACCTTTGGACTTCAGCGATCATCGTGATTGGGCTGACGAAACTATTTTACGCCCTATTGCGTGGAAACGCTTTCAAACATGCACTCGGAGTAACCTGCGGGCTGGCTCGGAGCCGCCGTGCCAGCGCCACGCCGGACGCAGGTCAACCCCTATTTCCAACTCCAGTTGGGCATAAAGTTGTTGCCGACGTGGGTAAGTTGATGCTGTTCGGTACCGTCCGCGAGCATCATCCAGATCTCGCTATGGCTGCCGATCGCCCGCTCGAAGACGATATGCCGGCCGTCGGGCGCCCAGCAGGGGAAGTCGTTGCTTCCGGCGTCGTGCGTAAGCTGCAGCCACCGCTTGCTGGCGATGTCCATCACGTAGATATCCTGCCCGCCCGGCGCCCCCGGCCCGTACTTCCTGTTCCAGCTGAAAGTGAGAAACTGCCCGTTCGGCGACCACGACGGCGAGATGGCGTAGCCCCCATCCGTCATGCGCTGGATGTTGGCCCCGTCCTGATCCATGATGTAGATCTGGGGCAGGCCGGTGCGGCCGCTCACCCACGCGATTTGCGAATTGGTGCGCGGGTTCCAGGTGGGACCGACATCGGGTCCGCGGAACGCCGTGAGCTTATGCAGATTTCCACCGCTCGCGTCGGCAACCCAGATCTCCGGGTCCCCCGATCGCGACGAGGAGAAGGCGATTTTGGTTCCATCGCCGGACCATGCAGGGGATTGGTTCGAGCCACCAGCGGTACCTCCCGGGAAACTGACCAGCCGGCCAAGATCCTGTGAATACATCCGTACCGACCACCCGCTGCGATCGAGCGATGCGAAGGCGATACGGCTGCCATCGGGTGAGATGCGCGGTGACAGGGAGATGCTGCCTAGATGGGTCACCTGGTGCTGGTTCTGCCCGTCGTAGTCCATCCCCCAGATTTCCTTGGTTCCGGTCCGCGAACTGACGAAGTAAATCTTGGTTTCGGCGATGCCGTTGATCCCTCCGCCGAGTTGCGAAATGATCTCGTCGGCAAACCGGTGCGCGATGGTGCGCGCCATATCCTGGCTGGCAGCCTCGTTGTATTGCTTGCCAAGCACCTGCGGGGTAGTGGTGTTGCGCGCGTCATCGAGCCACCCGTAGACCACGAGCCGGCCGTTCGTCGACGACAGCGCTCCGAAAGCCACCATTTCCGAATTTGCGGGTGCCGCCGCCCATTGCGTTAGGCTGATTTCCTGTGGCGATCCAGGGGTCGCCTGCGGCGCCATCGCCTTCGCCACCATGTCGAAGATTCCGGCGTTCTGCAGGTCGCTATAAAGCGTGGAGTCAAACGTTGCCTTGAGCGCCGGCGTATCCGGGTCGACGCTTGCCGCTTTGAAGTCGGCAGCCGCAAGACGGATGCGGGCGTTGCCCAGGTTCGATCCGGTGTGAATCCAGTCTTGTCCCCACGCGCCATCCACCGTTGCGATCGAAAGAAAGATGAAAACCGGGAAAACAAGCCGGAAAAAGAATTTCATTCTGTGCGCGATCCCTTGATGGAACATATCTGTTCGGGAAGCTCCTTGCTTATGCTGCTGTGTCGATCGGGGTTTTTCGCATCCCCACGCTACTGCTGGAAACTAATA
>DASXGD010000271.1:0-6343 GCA_036489245.1 Occallatibacter sp.
TCCCAGGGCCGGATGCGGTCCCAGCGCACGCCGTAGTTCAAGGTGAGCTGCGTTAAAGGTTTCCAGCTGTCCTGAGCAAAGGCCGCGATGTAGAGGTTGCGGTTGTAGAAGTCGCGCGCCTGTCCCTGGGTATAGCTTGACGGGGCGCCGAGCAGAAAGTCGGCAAAGTCCAGGCCGGTTTCAGAACCGTTAAAGGAAAAGCTGCCGTTAAAAACCACATCGGGATGGGTATTGATCTGGTTGGCGTGCAGCTCTGCGCCGAACTTGAGCCCGTGCTTGCCCACGATGTGCGAGAACGCATCGCTGATCTCGTAGATGTTTTCGGCCTGCACGAGCGCGGTTGTGTCGACACCCAAGGTGAAGTCGTTGAAGGCGACAGTCTCGATGCCTTCGGTCGAAGGCTTGAGCGGGATGATGCCTGAAAATCCCTGGGATGCGAGCGAGGGCCCGACTCCGCCGTGCGGCTGGCCCACGACGTTGGCGTTGCGCATGAAGCTCAGATGGAATTCATTCAGCGTGGACGCGCCGAATGTAATGGTGTGGGCCACGCTGGCCAACTGGGCCCGTCCATTTGAATTGGCATCGAACCCGGGCACATTTGCACCGCCGGTGCCGGTGGGATAGGGGTTGTTGAGCGCGTAGTCATCGAGAAAGTAATAGGCCGTGAGCGTTCCGCGGCCGCGAGTCCAGTCGGCGCGCAAGGCGCCTTTGTTGTCGGTCAGCGTCTGGGCCTCGGCTGACGTGGCAAAGAGCGCCTCCCCGGCGTTGGGCTGGGGCACATAGGCGATGAGGTTCTTCGCCGGATTCGACCACGCCGATTGGGGAATCTGGCCGGCGGGGAAGACCTGGGCATAGGGCTCGCCGGCTGTCACGGTGCGGCCCAAGCGGGAGGAAAGCACCGCGGCCCAATGGTCCCCGTTCACGCTCCCGATCAGCGGGCTCTGGCTGAAGTCACCGCCACGCTCGGCCAGGGTGGGAACCGCGATATTTCCGGTGTCGATGCCTTCGGTCAGCCGCGTTCCCTGGTAATCGGCGAAAAGCGCCAGGTTTTTTGTGCGGAACGGCGCGCCGCCCAGCGTGCTGCCAAATTGGTTCTGCCGGTAGGCGGCACGGTCCCGTGAGAAGTAGTTGCGGGCGTCGAGCGAAGTGTTGCGCAGGAACTCAAACGCTGACCCATGCATCTGCGTCTTTCCCGCCTTCGTGATGACCAATATCTGTCCGCCGCTGGAGTTGCCGTACTCCGCATCGAAGTTCGACGTGAGCACGCGGAAGCTGTCGATCGCGTCGAGGTTGGGCAGGATCGACGTGCCCATGTTCACGTCCTCTTCCACATCGCTGCCATTCACGCGAAACCCGTTGGAAGACTCGCGCTGGCCGCTGATGGAGAGGTTGCCGGGATTCGCATCCCCCGAGGGAGGAGTCGAGGCTACGCCGGTCATGATGACGGCGCCTGGCTGCGCGGTGTTCTGGGGAACGATCCCCGGCTGAACCGCCATCAGGTCGGTAAAGCTGCGCCCGTTCAAGGGCACGGCCTGGATCTTCTCCGTGTCCAGCGATTCCCCCAGTTGCGTGCTCGTGGTCTCGGCCGCGAGCGCATCGGCGGTGACTTCGACGGTCTGGGAATTGCCCTCAATGGCGAGCGCTATGTCCAGGTTCAGGGACGGTGCGTCGGCAGTCACGATGATTTGCGCCCGGTAGACCTTGAATCCGCTGGCTCCGATCTCGAGCTGATAGGTTCCGGCGGCGGGAAGCGCGAGATGAAATACGCCCTGATCGTCGGTCTGGGAAGACAACTCCAAGGGAACTTCGGGCTGCCGAACGGTTACTGGCGCACCCGGAATCAGGGCACCGGTCCCATCATGCACGACGCCGCTTGACTGATAGGACTGGGCGGTCAAATAGGTTAGGGTAAAAAACTGAAATAAAAACAGATAACAAACAATGGCGATAAGGCGCTTCACAAAAAAGCCTCGCTGCTGGATCGAGGATCTGGCGGTGTCCGGCGGGGAGAGATAAATGCCGACTGATTTGGTCTTCATTCAATATACGACAAATCAAGTCGGGATTCTTTGCAGTGATTGGGATCACACCGCATGGAGAACGCCAGGAGGAGAGATGCGGCCTCCGATTTGAGGTCCGTTGTTTTGAAAACCTCATCCCGGCAGCGCGGCTTTCGACGGCGCGGATCGGGCGCGGGGCAGGGCGAATCCGACCGCGACGATCCAGATGAAGCCGGGGAAGCGGGTGAGGGGGATCAGAAACAGGAAGCGGGGGCTGACGAGGTGAAAAATGGACAACTCTCCCGCGGCGGCGAGGACGAGGCCGAGTACGACGATCCAGAGAGGTATCAGCTTTCTGAATGCGGCCGTCACGGACACTCCGGCCATGAGAAGGCCCATGGGGACGGAGAACCCGGGTCCGCCCAACGCGAAGGAATAGTAGTAGAGCGTCAGCAAGGCGGATGGGGTCTGGACCACGGCCGGCTGGATCATGGTCCAGGTCGCGAAGGCTGCGGCAAGTCCATCGAAGACGGTGAGAAAGCCTCCCAACAGCGCGATGTGCACGCCTGCGGCGCGGACACCGAGAAAGTGAAGCCGGCTGACAACCGTAGCCGTAAAGAGGCCGAGGCAGATGGTCGCCCCGGATTGCAGGAACAGGCAGAAGAGGACACGCGAGGCGTGGCTCTGAAAGTAGGAGACGATAACATTTGCGGGTTCCCACGGCCCGGGCCAATAGGGAAGGCCGCCTGCCATCGTGACGGGAAACAAACCGATGTTGAACAGAAGCACATAGAGGGAAGCGAGAAGCCACAGAGGCGGACCGGCATGTTTGACTGCGGTGACGGGGGCATTTTGAGTAACGGTCATCGGGAATAGCCTCGGCCGCGTCCGGGATGATCCTGAGGCGCGAGGCCCGGGAGAGGAACGGCAGCGGGTTGGGGTTGGAAGCGGCGGTCCGCGGAGCGAAGCCAGAATTCGAACACCAAGGTGTTGATGGAAAAGCCGATCCAGAATGCGACGCCGAAGAACTGGCTTGGGGCGAGATGGGTCGCGGCACTGGTGGCGAAGAAGACGCCCATGACGGGACGGGTGGTCGCAATGCCGAGCAGCACGGCGATGGAACGAAGCAGCCAGCGGCGTTTGAGGAGGGCCTGCCGGCGCTGGCGATGCCAGAAGGCCCGGACGAGGGAGTAAAGAAACAGGGTGTTGAAGAAGAAGACGGCGGAGCGCTCGATCCAGCCGCCGACGGCGAAGGCGCTCATGGCATAGGCAGTGAGCCCGACGATTGCGCCGAGAGGAAAGAGGATCTGCTCCGGCCAGCGGAGATGGGCGAAGCGGGAAAAGACCACAAACGGAGAGAGAAGAACGAAGAACAGCGCCGGGATGATGTGGGCCAGGGTCAGGGCAGAGTGAGAGGCGAAGTCTTCGTCGAGGCCGGCCATCTGCGGAGGGCCACCGTGCGAAGGAGCGGCGAGAGCGAAGAGGCGCCGGATGACGACCACGACGGAGATGACGACGCAGATCCAGAAGCCGATGCGGAGCGGGGTTGGGGATCTTCCGGCTCCTTGCTGGTCGAGTGGGGTTGAGTTGGGGAAAGCGGCCATGTTCGGTAACCTCGAGACGACCTTGGAGTGATCCTAACTTTAGATTGACATAATGTCAAACTAAAATAGAATTCAAGACACGAGGGATCGTGGAGACGACGGAAAGCGGTTTGCCGTGCAAACGGCCGTACGAGTTGGGGAAGCGTCGGGAGGCGTCAGACCGGACGCGCGAGGCGGTTCTGTCCTCCGCCCGGGAATTGCTGGAGTCGGGCGGGGTGCGGGATCTGACTATGGAGGCCCTGGCGAAGGCCAGCGGAGTGACGCGGCAGACGATTCACAACCTGTTTGGGACCAGGACCGGGGTTCTGGAAGCGTTGTTTGACCGGATCGCCGCGGATGCGGGCATGATGCGGATGCGCGAGGTGATGACGAGCGGCGATGCTGAAGGGATGCTGGCAGCGTTTGTGGCGCTGTTCTCGGGATTTTGGAAGAAGGACAGGCTGCTGCTGAAGAGGATTCATGGGATTGCGGCCATTGATCCGGAGTTCGGGCGGGCGGTGGAGGCCCGGAACCAGCGCAGGAAGATGGCGGCGAGCCGGGTGATCGAGCGGATCCATGCCGGCCGGCAGGGGATCGATCCCGGTGAGATTGGGCGCAAGATCGCGATTCTTCTGGCGATGACTTCGTTTGAGTTTTTTGACGCGCTGGCGGAGAGTTGCGGGAGCGTGGAGGAGGCGGGGGAATGGATCTATCCGATGGTAAGGAAAGCAGTTTCACCGGAGCTGTGAGCAAGCTTGCAGGCTGCGGGACAAATTGCCGCTACTTTTGTGGCATAATGTCCTTATGAGTTCTGCTGCAGCCAACCCGCTTTCAGCGCGTCCATTTCAGTTTGACTGGAAGACCGTCGAGCAAGGCGTGCCCCTCTCCGCGCTGGAGGAATTTGCCGCTTACTCGGGCTTTTCTTTGAAGGAACTGATCGAGGTCGTAATCCCACCACGCACGCTGAAGCACCGCAGGCAACGCCGGGAGCCGCTTAATATCGACGAGTCGGATCGGCTGGCGAGGGTGGCACGGATCTATGCTCTGGCAGTTCGTGTTTATGGAGATCGCGATGATGGAAGGGAGTGGCTGAGGGGTCCGAAGGATCGGTTCGAAGGGAAGACACCATTAGCCATGTTGCGGACTGCGGCTGGGGAACAAGCTGTCCAGGAATTTCTGATCCAGATTGATGAAGGAATGTTTGCCTAACGGTGCAAAGCCGGCTTGAGCCTTCATGACGACCCTTTGGCGGATCAGTAACTACCCCGATTTGAGCGGCGAAGGCGGACGAATTGCTTCTGCACGGTGGCATACGGGCGGTAGACCTGTGGTCTATCTTGCCGAAAGTCCCGCAGCAGCAATGCTGGAGCGGATCGTCCATCTATTGAATCCGGGCGGAAAATTACCCCGGACCTACGATCTTCTCGAAGTGGAAGCTGGGGAGAACCTGGTGATATCGAATCTCGATCCGCCCATTGAATCGCAGTGGAAGTATGACGTTGGGATCACGCGACTGCTGGGAGATGGCTGGCTTGCCGCGGCTGCGAGTGCCCTCGCACGGGTTCCTTCGGTGGTGGTGCCAAGAACCTCGAATTTCCTGCTAAATCCTCTGCACCCGGATGCCAGCCAGGTGAGGATCGCGTCCGTAATTCGCGAGCGGTTTGACAATCGGCTATTTCAATCCGGAGGGCGTTGACGGAGAACGGTTTCTGGGGTGGTTCAGCGGGGTGCAAGAGGTTCCTTGAGGCGGCCGTTCATGTTAATCTCACTTTAGACACTTGAGAAGTGGACTGAGACGAATGAGGAGTAACACACGCCGTGCTGGCGACTGCCAAGAAAACTGATCTGATTCAACGCTTCCGCACCCATGATACGGACACCGGTTCTCCGGAGGTCCAGATCGCGATTCTGAGCGAGCGGATTGGCGAACTGACCGAGCATTTCAAGACTCACGCGAAGGACCACGCCTCCCGGCGAGGCCTGTTGATGCTGGTAAGCAAACGCCGCCGCCTGCTGGATTACCTGAAGACACACGATACGGATCGCTACCGCGACGTGATCGGGAAGCTCGGAATCCGCAAGTAAACAGAAAGCCAACATTGAACCGGAAGCGCCCAGACCGGATATTGGTCACGGCCCCTGTTCCACCCAGAACCTGGGGCCATGGTGTACCTGGCGACCCTGACGGGATGCCGGGGATTGCGCACAGCCATCGGCTGAACGCACGCCTGATGTGGCCGGCCGAGGCTTCCACGAGCACACCTTGGGGGCTAAAGCCCGTACCCTCCTTGCGGTCTGCTTCCGCGCGGGCGTGCTTCCCCGCCTTCCCATCCCAAGTTTCCCAAGCGAAAAAAACGAAAAGAGGACATGTATGTCTACAAAACATGAAGTAGCCGTTGAGCTTGCCGGTGGCAAGCGGCTGGTCTTTGAGACCGGGCGCATGGCCAAGCAGGCCTCAGGCGCGGCTCTCGTCAGCACTGGCGAGACGGTCGTCCTGGCAACTGCGGTAGCCTCCCCCGACCCGAGGGAAGGCATCGATTTCTTCCCGCTCACTGTCGATTACCGTGAATACACCTACGCCGGCGGACGCATCCCCGGTGGCTTTATCAAGCGCGAAGGCCGGCCCAGCGAGAAAGAAATCCTGACCGCGCGGCAGATTGATCGCCCCATCCGGCCGATGTTCCCTGATGGTTTCCGCAACGAGACGCAGATCATCGCGCTGGTGTTCTCCGCCGATAAGCAGAACGATCCCGATGTGAT
>DASXGD010000317.1:0-10939 GCA_036489245.1 Occallatibacter sp.
GGACCGATTTCCATGGGCGCATCCCCCTGCCGCCACTTATCGACCGGCCCGGCATTGAACTTTAGATTTTCTTGAACACCACTGTCCCGATTCGAGGCAACAGGCGAAGACATTGAAGCACAGCAGCGATTCAGCCGACACTGCCCGCTCAGCTCAGCCGACGGCCTCCGTCATTGTCCAGAACCCTTGTCGCGCCGCCCTCTCGCCAGGCGGCCGAGCACCGCGATCTCGCGCAGCACCTGCTTGAGTGGACGCGCCGGCGTGCCCCAAAGCACCGTCCCCGGCTTCAGGCCTTCGTTGGTCACCGTCTTTCCGCTCAGCACTCCGGCCTGCCCGCCCAGAATCACTCCCTCGCCCACGTGGGCATGATCACCAATCCCCACCTGGCCCGCAATCACCGCTCCCTTGCCTACCGAGCTCGATCCGGAAATCCCCGTGAGCGCCACCAGGATGACGTCTTCACCGATATCGCAGTTGTGGCCGATATGGACCAGGTTGTCGATCTTCGTGCCCCGGCGGATTCGCGTCTCGGCGAGGGCCCCGCGGTCGATGGTGGTGTTGGCGCCGATCTCCACGTCGTCCTCGATCACCAGCGTGCCCTGCTGGGGAAATTGCGTGTAGGCGCCGCTCGTGGAATCGCGCACATACCCGAAGCCGTCCGCACCCAGCACCGCGCCTGCATGCACCGCCACCCGATCGCCCAGCGTGGTTCCCGAATAAATCACCACCCGGGGATAAACATGGCAGTCTTTGCCGATGCGCACTCCTGCGCCGATCACGGCTCCGGCGTCGATGCGCGTTCGGGCCCCGATGCTGGCGTCGTCTTCCACCACGGCGCACTCGCCAATGCTGATGTTTTCGCCAAGCGAGACGTTCCGTCCCACCACCGCCCTCGGCATCATGTTTTTCGGTGGTGGAACCGGCGCGAGCGTCGTGGCCGCCTTGGAAAACCAGAGCCGCGGCTGGAGAGTTTCGATGACCACTTTGTCCGGCGGATATTCGCCCACCAGCCCCGGCCGTAACACTACCGCACCGGCATTGCTCGTCAACGCGTCGGTCGCCGATGCCGAATCCTGGGCAAAGACAAGATCGTCCGGCCCCGCCAGCACCGTCGAGTTCACTCCGCCGATCACCTGGTCCGCACTTCCCTGCGCGAGCCTGCCGCCCAGCCTTTCTACCAGTTCGCTCAGCGTCATGTTTGCCTCCCTCCGACCCGAGACCTGATCTCAATACAGCCCCGGTTCCCCCGGGGGCCGCGTCTTCCATCGTCGGTGTATCCAGAGCCACTGGTCAGGATAACGGCGAATCCACGACTCCAGCACGTCGTTACACTGCTGCGTGGCGGCCAGGATATCCGCCTCGTGATCCGCGCTGTGAGTAAAGGTGAGTTCCGGGCCGAAATGCAATACATATTGCCGTTCGCCGGGTTCCCACACCAGGAATCCGGGCACTACCGCCGCGCTCGTCTTCAGCGCCACCCGCGCCAGGCCGGATGCGGTGCACGCCGTAATTCCGAAGAAGCGTACAAACACGCCCTGCGGCGGCGTCATGTTCGTGTCCATAAGAATGCCGACCGTCTCCCCCGCGCGCATGGCGGTCAACAGCCCACGCGCAAAGTCATCCTTGTGCAGCACCCGGTTCCCGTGCAGGCAGCGGATGCTGTTGACATAGTCGTCCAGCGGGCGGTTGTCGAGCCGCCGGATCACCATGCCCATCGGATGTCCCATCAGCGAGTGATAGAAACTCGATAACTCCCACCCGCCGAGGTGCCCTGTCAGCACCAGCACGCCCTTGCCACGCGCCTCGGCGGCCAGAAAGTGCTCCAGACCCGCAGTCCGGATCCAGCCCTCTGTATTCGCCCTGGTATAGCGCGGAAGGCGGCAGAATTCCACCAGTTGCCAGCCCAGGTTTCGAAATACGTGGCGCAGGATGCGCTGGCGCCCGGCCTTGGGAACTTCCGGCAGCGCCATCTCCAGGTTTCGCTCCCCCACCCGCCTGAGCCGGCCAAGCGCAACATATGCGGTCCACGTAAGTGCCCGCACCAGCAGACGCGCCAAGCCGCGCGGCATGCGACCCAGGGTGCGCGCCACCGCCAGCACCAGCCAGTACTCCAGATGTTCCTGCATCGCTGTAGGCAAGTATTAGTTTACGGCGTCGTCAAAGTCTCCATGATGGAAAGCATGCAGCGGATGTTCAACGCCGTAGGCCCTGTTCCACACCAGCGCAGCCGCGCATCACCCCAACCCGGCACCCAGCCCACTCGCTGACGAGCTGCGCCTTCAATGGTCCGGTTCCGTTGCGGTCAGTTGCGGTCTCAGTGATCCTTGGCTTCCATGTAGTAACGCGCTACGGTTTTCACGAAACTCTCCGAGCCTGAGGGAGGAGCCACGTCGCCCTTGAGGATGGCGTCGAAGCTGTGCGGGTGGCTGAAATACAGCTCCGTATCTTCCTTGTTCTGACTCACTACAGTGCCATCGAGATCGATGCCCGCAAACAGGCCCTTGCTGCGCGAATAGGTCAGCAATTCGGCGTTCATGCGCCAGTCGGTCGCGGCCTTGCTATTGCGGCCCACGGGACCGGCCGATGCTGCCGCATCGCCGCCGATCTTGAACTTGCTCTTCAACAGGTCCTGAAAACCGCGGTCGTTGACCGCGATCAGCACCAGGTCTGTCGATTGCCCGCCGGCCTGCAATCCCCACGATCCGCCCGCCATGCGAATAAATACGGGTGCGCTCCAGCCATGGCCCGTACGGCACGTCACCACGCCCTGACCGTATTCCGCTCCGAACACGAATGCGCCCTTGATCAGCCCGGGCACAACGCCCACACAGGTGG
Organism: Occallatibacter sp.; assembly: GCA_036489245.1. Lineage (GTDB taxonomy): Bacteria > Acidobacteriota > Terriglobia > Terriglobales > Acidobacteriaceae > Telmatobacter. The sequence goes on from DASXGD010000317.1 coordinate 2,836, forward strand.
CCTGCTGCATAATGTTCATCGGAATGCTGCGGTCCTTCGCTGCCATGACCTGGTCAAGCACGGTCTTTGCGGCGTCCAGGCGATCCTGAAGGGTCTCCCGCGTTGACGCCGCGAAAGCACTCCACGAGAGCAGAAAACACAGGCCGAGGGAAGTCAGGGTCTTTTTCATTTCCGGATCCTTTCCATCTTCCGCAGTTCTTCGGCGCGGAGCCCGTTAAAGTCTTTGACAGTAAAAGCGGCCAGGAGTTGTTCTGGATTCGCACAGCTCGACGCGACCATCAGCTCTGGAATCGCCGTAGCCTCAGGCTAACGCAATCATGGCCGGGTAAAGCCGGAAGCAGGCATTCCCGAACCTTCTGCGCTACTAGCGGAGTTTTTTTGGGAGGTATCGCGGCGGGATCAGGCAGCGTCAACCAGGACCGAACGAGACTTTTGGGGACTGATTGTGTCTAAGAAAACAAAAAAAGAGGAGTTCCCTGGCACCATGTGAACATGCCGGCAGGGAACTCCTTTCCCCAGATCTGCGTTGTTTCTGAGAGCTATTCTGGAAGAAACGTGTCTAGGTAACAAGAGTACGAAGGGACAGGGGATTTTAGTAACCTATTAGTCTGAATTTAGGTAACCAATCCGGTAAGCCTTTTCCCGCTCCTGGAAAGCCTCACGCGACCGGCTCTTGATCCCCTGCCTTCTCTTCCGGTTCCACCGGAAAGATCGATCGGCTGTTCAAAGCCTTGATCGACAGCTCGATGCGGTTTTCGGCGCCGGCCTTTCGCATCAGGCGGCCCACGTGAGCCTTCACAGTGCGTTCCTCGATCCCTAGTTGCCGGGCAATTTCCCGGTTCGATCTCGCTAAAAGAATCAGATCGAGTACTTGCCGCTCCCGCGCCGTCAGTTGCAGACTACCCAGGCCTCCGCTCCCGCTCACCGGAACTCCCAGCAACCGGTCGATTAATCGCGAAAGCAATTTCCGCGGCGCCCAGATCGACCCGCTGACCACGATGTCGATGGCCATCCGGACCGTATGCGGGTCCGCCGAAGGGTAGAGATACGCGCGCGCCCCGGCCGTGATCGCGTCCAGCACCAATTCATCGTTATGCTCCGGCCCGATGACGATCTGGCGGATTCCTGGCCGCGTCCGCTTTGCCGCTTCCAGGGTTTTCATCCCCTCGTCGGAGGAGTTGAAATCAACCACCAGGTATTCGAGCTTGGTGTCGGCCAGCAACTCCGGCAACGTGCCCACGACGGATACCAGTTGCGGCCGTCCGGGTTCCGGCTCCTCTTCAAAGACAGTCGAAAGCCCCGCGAGCCGGATCGGTTCGCCGGCCAGAACGCCGATGCGAATCGTAAGCGAATTGGAAAGCGCAGCCAACGTGACTCCCGGAGCAGGGTGAATGAGTGCGGTCGAGCCGCTAGCAGGTTGAAGACGGCGCTTGACCGGCAGGGGACCTCCCCCATCCTTCCGGTCGCCGGCGCTCACAGCTTGGGAAGAACGATCCCCTGTTGTTTCTGATACTTCCCTTTCCGGTCGGCGTAACTGATTTCGCAGGGCTCGTCGCCGCGAAAGAACAGAATCTGGCAGAGTCCCTCGTTGGCGTAAATCTTGGCCGGAAGCGGTGTCGTATTGGAGATTTCCAGCGTGACGAAACCCTCCCACTCTGGTTCGAACGGAGTTACATTCACGATAATGCCGCAGCGGGCATACGTCGACTTGCCCACGCAGATCGTGAGCGTGTCGCGGGGAATGCGGAAATACTCAATTGACCGGGCCAGCGCAAATGAGTTGGGGGGAATGATGACCGAACTGGCCTGCACTGAAACAAATGAGCGCTCATCAAAGGCCTTGGGATCAATGACCGCGCTGTTCACATTGGTAAAGATCTTGAATTCGTCCGAGACCCTCAGGTCGTAACCGTAAGAAGAAAGACCGTAGGAAATGACGCCCTCGCGGACCTGCTTTTCGCTGAAAGGGACGATCATTTGGTGGTTCAGCGCCTGCTCTCGTATCCAGCGGTCACTCTGAATCGACATGCCTCTCCTGTTCCTTTTCGGTGGCATCCGGCAGCGAAACCGCCGCCATTCATCTCCTGCTTGGAGCCCCTATCTTACGAGACCTGTCCGCTCGATGACAAACAAGGGCGAGGCGCAACGGAGGAAAAGCCGGTACGCAAATTCTCCCGCCCGCCGGTCAGGGCCGCCCCACAATCTCAAACCGGACCTAAGAAAAAATCCCCAGTTTCCCATTCGCTGCAAAACCTGTAGTATCACAGGGGTAGAACGCAGTCGACTCTCCAATCGTGCAGCGAGGTTCCCTTTGATCAAGCAGGACATTGTCCATCACGTGATCGAGCGCACAGGTCTTCCCCGAACCAAGGCCGAGGCCGCAGTGGACACCGTGTTCGAGGGTTTGAAAGAGGCTCTCACGGCAGGCGAGCGCATTGAACTGCGCGGATTCGGCGTCTTCAGTGTCCGCGCCCGCAAAACCGGCATTGGCCGCAATCCCCGCACCGGCACCGAAGTAAGCATTACCCCGGGCAAGGCGGTCCGCTTCAAGCCGGGCAAAGAACTCCACGCCCTCGAAGCCGGAACCGCCCACGACGCCAAGCCAAGTTAGGCGAAGTCAAGTTAAGCGGCGCTCGCGGAAGTTCGCGGTGTCAGTAGAGTGAGCGCCAGTCTGGCTTCACGTTGTCATCGTGAGTGCAATGAAGCGCCCGCGTGTTTCGCGCGGCCGTCTAAGCGAGGTTTGGGGATTGCCTTGCGGGAAATGGTCCGTCTGGCTCCGTTAACTCCGCTCGCTCTTACATCAGCCGCTGCGCGTCCACATCCACAACGAGATTTCGTCGCGGTACCCCGGCCGCGTCAGCATGCGCGAGCATCCCGCGCATCGCTGCATTCAGCGCCCTGCGCGATGCCGCTTTGAGAATCAGGTGGAATCGATAAATTCCCTTGATGCGTGCCACCGGTGCCGTGCACGGTCCGAGTATGCGCACGCCCTCCGGCGCTGTGCTCTGGAACCACTTGCCCAGCTCGGCGGACCATCCCGCTGCTTCCTCCAGTTTCTCTGCCTGCACCAGAACATTCGCCAGCACCCCGAACGGCGGGTAATGCATCCAGCGGCGATATTTCAGTTCCCTTTCCACAAAGCTCGAATAGTCGTGCTTGCTCGCCGCGAGAATTGCGTAGTGGTCGGGATAATAGGTCTGCACGACCACGCGCCCCGGCAGTTCCCCACGTCCCGCGCGGCCTGACACCTGGGTCATCAGTTGAAAGACCCGCTCCGCGGCGCGAAAGTCCGGCATCGACAGCGCATGATCGCAACCCACCACCCCCACCAGCGTAATGCCGTGAATGTCGTGCCCCTTGGCGATCATCTGCGTGCCGACCAGCAGGTTGATCTCGCCGGAATGCAATCGCGCCAGCAGCCGCTCCAGGTCGTGCCGGCCGCGCACCGTGTCGCGATCCATGCGCCCGATCCGCGCCATGGGAAAGATCTCGGTCAGCCTTTCCTCGCCCTGCTCCGACCCCGCGCCGAGGTAATACAAGTGCTCGCTGTCGCATTTGGGGCAACGCGCCGGAACCGTGCGTCGATAGCCGCAATAGTGACACTCCAGGCGCTGCCCCTCGCGCGCAATTTCCAGCTGATCGGCCGGTGGCTTGTGATGCGTCAGCGCGATAGCGCAGTTCTGGCACTCCAGCTTGGCTCCGCAGGCGCGGCACATCACCGCGAACGAATATCCACGCCGGTTGAGCAGGATCAGCGCCTGTTCTCCGCGATCGAGCGCCGCCTGCGTCTCTTCCACCAGCGCGCGCGAGAAGAGCTGTTCGCGACCGGTTTGTTGAAATTCGAGCCGCATGTCGATGAGCTCCACATCGGGCAACGGCCGGTTCATCACCCGCTCGAGCAGCGCGATACGCGTGTACTTGCCCTGCGCGGAGTTCTGCCAGCTCTCCAGCGATGGCGTTGCCGAACCCAGTACCACGACTGCATTCCCAAGCTTGCCGCGCATCACAGCCACATCGCGCGCGTTGTAGCGCGGTGTCTCTTCCTGCTTGTAGCTCTGATCGTGTTCCTCATCCACAAGAATCATGCCCAGGTTCGGCACCGGCGCAAAAATTGCAGATCGCGTCCCCACCACGATCGGCGCCTCGCCCCGCCGGATGCGCCGCCACTGTTCGCTGCGCTCCTCCGGCGTCAGCGCCGAATGCAGAAGCGCGACCTTCTCTCCGAACGCTGCATCAAGCAGTCCGGCGGTCTGTGGCGTGAGCCCGATCTCCGGCACCAGCAGGATCGAAGCCAGCCCGCGGTCGAGCGCACGCTGCATCGCGGCCAGATAAACAGCGGTTTTACCGGAGCCCGTGACCCCGTGCAGCAAAAGCACCTTGAACGCCCCCAGGGCCGAGGCCGCCGCAGCCAGCGCTTCCGTCTGCGGCTCGTTCAGCCGGATCGCCTCACCCGATGTTTCCAACCCGCCCAGGCGAAAGGCGGCAGGGCGGTCATCAATCCGTACCAGCCCGCGGCGCACCAGCGTCTCCAGAGTTGACGACGGCAGTTCTTTTTGTCGCAGCTGGCTGAGTCTCATCTCGCCGCCGCACGCCGCCAGTTCAGCCAGAATGGCCTGTTGCTTTTCGGTCAGCCTGGGCAGCCGCGTCTCCGGCAGCAGCACTGCGAAGCGTTCCGTGCGCCGCGCATCGCGCTCCATCGCCACAGTCTCCCGGACAATGAACTTCTTGCGCAACATCGCCGCCAGCACGGGCAGCGTTGCTCCGGTCGCGGCGCGCAGCGTAGACACCCGCACCGGCTCGCCATTCGAGAGCCGCTCCAGCACCTTTCGCGCTACACCGCTTTCTTCGCGCGACCATCTCCCTCTTCTCTTACGTATCCCCCCTTGGTTTGTCATCCTGAGCGACCCTTCATCCGCCCCAGCGGATGAAGGAGAGTCGAACGACCTGCTTTTTTCATCCCCTGCAAGAGGGTTGAAATCCGGAGACGCACCGTCTCGGTCTTGTGGTTCAGTTGCGGGACGGTCCCCCACCATTCTCGCCAGCACATCGCGCCCCAGGTCTGTTATGCGGTAATACACCACCCGCCGCACCTCGGCCATTAGCGGCAGCATCCCGCGCAGCACCTCGCCCAGCGGAGCAAGATAGTACTGCGCCATCCACTCGCCCAGCGTCAGCAGATGATCGCTGAGAAGCGGACCAGTCTCATCCTCCTCATCCAGCACCGCCTCGAGGGAGCGGATTTCAAAATCCGCCGGAGCTACGACGTCGAGCGCGGTCACTACGCCGATCAGCTTCTCGTTGCGAAAGGGCGCGATCACCCGCGCGCCGCGCCTCGGCCGCTGCCCATCCCGGACCGCGTAAGTGAATGTCCGGTCCAGAGGCAGGGGCAACGCGACTTCGCAATAGGCTGGCATGAGCGGCAACCCTCAGTGTAGGCGATGCGGCGGTTGGAATCGCCCCGCCCGCGGCCCGCCCGCGCCGTGATAGTCTCCTATGCAACACTGGGTGAGAAGCACAGCGGCACGATCCTGCCGCGTCTCCCTGTTTCGCTTATGGGCGCCCAAGCGTCCCGATAAATCCAGCCCGCCCACCAAAAAGGGAATCCATGATGAATTGTGTTCGCATCGCATCTTTCCTGCTGCTTGCCGCAGGCCCAGCGTTGGCGCAAGCGCCGGCTTCTGCGCAGGGTGAAAATCAGCCGCCCACCGCGCCCGTCGCGATCAAGAGCTTCGATCTGTCCGCCATCGACAAGACCGCCGATCCGTGCACCGATTTCTACCAGTACGCCTGCGGCAACTGGGTCAAGAACAATCCACTTCCCGGTGACCAGGTGCGCTGGGCGCGATCGTTCTCTTTGCTCCAGGAGCGCAACCGCTACCTGCTATGGCAGGAACTGGACGCGGCTTCCAGGGAACCGAAGAATCCGCTGCAGAAGAAATACGGAGATTACTTCGCCGCCTGCATGAATACCGAGCTGGTGGAGAAGAAGGGCCTGGCGCCCGTCGACCCCGCTCTCAAGCAGATCGCAGCCCTCGCTGACACCAAGAGCCTGGCGCCGCTGTTGGGCGAACTGGCATCCCAGGGCAGCCCGGCTCCGCTGTTCCGTTTCGGAGTGCAGCAGGACGAAAAGGATTCCTCCCGGCAGATCGCCAGTATCGGCCAGGGAGGCCTGTCCCTGCCCGATCGCGACTACTATCTGCTGGATCGCTTTGAAGCCATCCGCAAGCAGTATGTCGAGCACATGACCAGGATGTTCACCCTGGCGGGCGACACGCCCGACCAGGCGTCCAAAGAAGCGGATGCGGTGCTGAAAATTGAAACCGCGCTGGCCAAGTCCTCCACCAGCCGCACGGATCTGCGCGATCCCGAAAAACGCTATCACATCTACAGCGTCCCGGATTTTCAGAAGCTCGCCCCCGACTTCGACTTTTCGACCTACTTCAAGGATGTAAAAGTCCGCTCCTTCGACACCCTGAACGTGGCCACCCCCGACTTCTTCAAGGAAGTGGACGTGCTGATCGGCTCCGAGCCGGTAGATTCATGGAAGTCGTATTTACGCTGGCACACCCTCACCACCTCGGCCGAAGGTCTTCCCAAGGCCTTTCGCACTGAGGATTTCTCCTTCTTCGGCAAAGTGCTGGGGGGGCAGAAGGAACAAACCCCGCGCTGGCGCCTGTGCACTTCGATGACCGACCAGGCGCTGGGCGAAGCCGTCGGGCAGGAATGGGTGAAGGAGAACTTTCCCCCCGCGGCCAAGGCGAGCATGGACAAGCTGGTCGCGGCTCTCGAGAAGTCCCTGGGCGACGACATCAAGACCCTGCCCTGGATGGGCGATGACACCAAAAAAGCCGCGGCGGAAAAACTGGCCATGATCCGGAACAAGATCGGTTACCCAGAAAAGTGGCGCGACTATTCAGGCCTTAAGGTGGAGCGCGAAGATTTCGTCGGCAACGTGCAGCGCAATGCCGTCTTCCAGCGTGATTACATGCTCAACAAGCTGGGCAAGCCCGTCGACGAGAAAGAGTGGGGCATGACGCCGCCCACCGTCAATGCCTACTACAGCCCCTCGATGAACGACATCAACTTTCCGGCCGGCATCCTGCAGCCACCATTCTTCGACTTCAAGATCGATCCCGCTGTCAACTTCGGCGGCATCGGCGTTGTCATCGGCCACGAGATGACCCATGGCTTCGATGATCAGGGCTCTAAATACGATGGCAAGGGCAACCTGCGCGAGTGGCAGACCGCCGACGATCGCAAGCAGTTCGTGGAGCGGACCGACTGCGAAGCGTCGGAATACGGCGGATTCGAGGCCGCGCCCGCCCACGACAATCAACCCCAGCAGAAACTCAATGGGAAGCTGACCCTGGGCGAAAACACCGCCGATAATGGCGGCCTACGCATCGCCTACCTGGCCCTTCTCGACACCCTCGCCTCGGAGGGCAAGACCATCGACGACAAAATCGACGGCTACACCGAGAAACAGCGCTATTTCCTCGGCTTCGCACAGGTGTGGTGCGAAAACCAGACCGAACAGTCCTCCCGGCAGAGGGCCCTCACCGACCCCCACTCGCCGGGGCGCTGGCGCGTCAATGGCAGCGTGCAGAACTTCGACGAATTCGGCAAGGCCTTCGGATGCACCAAGGGCCAGCCCATGTACCCTGAAAACGCCTGCCGGGTATGGTAGGCGGTTCCTCTGTTATCCACCTGGGTGCCCCATTCTAACGACGTCGCCAGACGCCGTTAGGGTGGGTGACCACCAACCCCCGCGACCACCGATTCGGTCATCCGGCGAGCGCAGCGGAGAACCTGAACTATCCCCAATCTCTCCCGCTCCTCGATGTTGACCTTTCCTTTGCCACCCTAGTCCAAAACGCATCGCGTCCGAAATCTGAACTCAAATCCTGCCGGGCGCGATTCTGTATGGGCCAAAACCAAACCTGACCCGAACCTGGGGTCTTGTGTAGCTCCGGCGAAACTAGGCACAACCTACCCTCGGCTTTTACAATGCAGCAGGGACCCATCCCAAACCCAGCTCTGCTGCGGAACTAGAACACTTGGCGGCACTCGCCGGACCAGGATGAAGGAATCGCATGAGGTTTAT
>DASXGD010000318.1:0-2850 GCA_036489245.1 Occallatibacter sp.
GTCCTCGGTCCCACCAGTTGCAAATATTCCGCCGACTACCCAGGAGCAATGCAAACAAAGTGGAATCGCTAATGAAAGGCACGCAATGCATGTTCGTCCAGGGCGGCGCCGGCGATATCAACCCTCTCTTCGAAGGCCGCACTGGAAAAGAGGATGAAGATTTCGCCACCATGCAAAAGATGGGCGAATTGCTGGCCGATGACGTCCTGCGCTCCGCGAAAAATATCCACCCCACTTCGCCCATGCATTATCCGATTCAGTCGATCCGGAAGAGCATGACATTTTCCGATCGGTGGGATAAAGAAAAGAGCCTCAACCTGGGCGTGACCACAGTGCTCATCAACCGCGAGATTGGAATCGCCACCGCTCCCGGCGAGCCGATGCACAAATTGCAGACCATGTGGAAGAAAGAGGCTCCCGTCCGCTACCCGCTGTTCTACGGCTACACATACAGTTGGGATGGCGAGTGGGCAGGCTACATCCCGGACCTGCGCTCGGCCGCGCATGGCGGCTATGGCGCGGACGTGACAACGCGCATCGAGATCGGAGCCGGCGAGCAGATCATCCAGCAGCAGCTAATCAGCGCCTACAAGATGCTGGAGATGTGGCGAGACAAACCGGGCCGCCCGTGATTTGGTTATTCAGCTTAACCGATTTGGGGGTCGGCAGGCGAAACCGCCTGCCCCACCCGCCTAAATCATTGAGCCCTAGTGGTGGGGCAGATGGGATGAGAAGGCTGGTTCGCGGCGAGTAGCGGTACGCTACTCAATGGAAGCACCTGAGGGTGCGAAGAAGAAAGGAGCCAGCCCATGAAGAAGAATAGCAAAAACGAAACGCGCCGAAAAGCGCTGCAGGCCAAGAGCCGGAAGATGAAACTGACGGTAGGAATGGACCTGGGAGACGAATGGAGCCAGTGCTGCTGCCTGGGCCAGGAAGGGGAGATCGTCGAGGAATTCCGGGTGAAGACGACGCGGGAGGCGATGAAAAGCCGATTTGAAGAGCTGAAGCCGATGGTGATCGCGCTGGAGGTGGGGACGCATTCGCGCTGGGTCAGCCAGATGTTAACAGAGTTTGGGCACGAGCTGATCGTGGCCAACTCGCGAGAGCTGCGGGCCATTACCGGCAGCGACCGCAAGAGCGACCGTGTGGACGCCGAGAAGTTGGCGCGATACGCGCGGGTGGATCGGAGGATCTTGAGGCCGATTCGACATCGCGGAGAGGAAGCGCAAGTGGACCTGCTGGCGATCCGCGGGCGGGCGGTGCTGGTGAAAACGCGGACGCAACTAGTGAACGCAGTGCGCGGCATGGTGAAATCGTTCGGGTACCGGTTGCCGTCGTGCAAGGCGGAACGGTTCGCGCGTTTGCAGGAGAAGATTCCGGTGAGCCTGCAAGCCACGTTGAAACCTTTGATGGAAGCGTTGGGACAAGTGCAACAGCAGATCGACGCCTACGAGCAACAGATCGAGAAACTGGCTACGGAAAAATATCCGGAGACGGCGCTGCTGCGGCAACCGTGGGGAGTGGGCGCGATCACGTCGCTGAGCTACATGTTAACCATCGAGGACAAGAATCGGTTTGAGAAGAGCCGGGATGTAGGTCCCTATCTGGGGCTGAGGCCGCGCCGGAGTCAATCGTCTGAACGCGACCCGGAGTTGCGGATCACCAAAGCGGGAGATTGCTTCCTGCGCAGTCTGCTGGTGGAGTGTGCGCAACGAATCGTGAGCGAGAAGGCGCCGGACTCAGCGCTGAAGCAGTTTGGCCTGCGGCTAGCGGCACGAGGGAAAAAGAATGCCTACAAGCGGGCGGTAGTAGCGGTAGCGCGAAAGCTGTCGATCCTGCTGCATAAGCTCTGGGTGACAGGCGAGGTCTACGAACCGTTCCCTGGGAGGGCAGAGAAGAAAACGGTCGAGGTCGCAGCGTAGGAGCCAGGTAAAGGAAGAGCAATTTGAGCCTGGACAATCACAATCGACCAAGGGCCACCGGAACTGATGAATTCCCAGGTTCGGCGACTGCGAAAAACGCCTGGATCCAGTCCCAGCTCACCTGCTGGGCGTTATCTGAGATCGTGGGGCAGAGGGCAGCGCCGGCTCATAAGTATCGAAACCCAACGTGCACCGAGCCAACAGGTAGGCTCACCAAGAGTGCGAATAGAAGCAGGGTATATGAGTCAGATTCTGGAAACCGGAGGTCGAGGAGGTTGGGAAGCTCAGAAAGCAAAGATCTGCACGGAGCGGCGCCATTCCGCCTTCCATTGGGAATAAGGTATGGCGGGTGGGCTTGTCAAGGGTTCGCTCCGCCGCGCAAAACCGGCGCGCCCTTGACCAGCCCACCCGCCATACCTTTAGACACTGAGATCGGCGGAATGGCAGGGGATGAATGCCGGAGGTGAAAAAAAGAAATTTTCTGCTTGACACAAAGAGCCTTCTCATAGAAGGCGGTTTCGCCTGCCGACCCCCAAATCGGTTAAGCACCCGCTTTGTAGTTCTGTACGAATCACGACTTCAGCGGGCGGAGCTTGACGACCCGCTTGGTTCGTGTCTCGGCCACGTAGATCGAGCCATCGCGGCCGACCGCAATATCATGGACGGCGTTGAACACCGGATCGCCAGGTTTTCCGAAGCCGATGGACGCGACAATATTCCAGTCGCGATCGAGCTTGAGGACGCCGGTGTGGCCGGTATCATAGTCGGCGCGGCGAATACCGATGTAAAGGAAACCATCAGAATCGGCGTCCACACAAAAGATGCGTCCGGTCGTTTGAGCCTCCTTTGCGCCGGTCCACTGCCGCTTGAACTTGCCAACCCGGTCGAACAGTTGAAGGCGTGAGTTTTCGCGGTCGGCGACGAGGAC
>DASXGD010000343.1:0-3300 GCA_036489245.1 Occallatibacter sp.
GCGTCGGACGTCTTTCGAGACGAAAGTTCAGATCGATGGAAAGGCGACTCGCGCCTGGGCTGACTATCGCGCCGCGCGGCCAGGCCTCTGGATCTTCGGCGCCGGGGACGATGCAAGGCCGCTGGTTCGCCTCGCTCGCGAGCTGGGCTGGTTCGTTGCCGTCGCTGACGGGCGTTCGCACCTCGCGACGCATAGCCGCTTTCCGGCCGCAGACCAGGTACAGTCCTTGCCCACCAGCGAATTAACCGGCTCCGCGATGGACAAAATCCGGGTATTGCCCACCGACGCCGCCGTGCTGATGACCCACAGCTTCGAGCAGGACTCTCATATTCTGGCCGCACTGCTGAATGACGAGAATGAGTTTCCCTGCGCCTATGTGGGCGTGCTCGGACCGCAGCGTCGCACGCGCGAGGCACTGGCCGAAGCGGCACGGCTCCGGCGAATAACGGCGGACGCCGATCGTATTGAGGGCTGGCTGGCTCAGCTCCACGCGCCCACCGGCATCGACCTCGGAGCCGATACCTCGGCATCCATCGCGCTCTCCATCCTGGCCGAGATTCAGCAGACGCTGAACGCGGCAACGGCACTTCCCCTGCGGCAGGTACGCGCGACCAAGATGGAAATCTGCTAAGGCGATTCGAGGGGTGTTCCACCCGGAAGCCGCCAAACCGGGAGCGCAATCCGGCTCGGGCTACTCGAACTTGTATCCGCGGCTAGGAAACTCCCATTCTTCTCTCGTGCCCTGGCATTACGCTGCCTTGACTGCCAGGTGCGCTTCCAGGACCTCCAGGAATTTCGCCAGCCACGCCGGATGTGCCGGCCATGCCGGCCCGGTGACAAGATTACCGTCCACGAACGCACCGGTGATGTCGACCTTCACAAAGGTCCCACCCGCAAGCTCCACTTCGGGCGCGCAAGCCGGATACGAATTCACTTTGCGCCCCTTCAGGACCCCGGCGGCCGCGAGCAGTTGCGGCCCGTGGCATAAAGCAGCAATCGGCTTCTCCGCTTTATCGAAATGCCGCACGATCTCGAGCACCTTCTCGTTCAGGCGCAGGTACTCGGGAGCGCGGCCACCCGGAATCACAAGCCCATCGTAATCCGCTGCCTTGATGTCGTCGAACGTCGCATTCAGAGTGAAATTGTGGCCGCGCTTTTCAGAGTACGTCTGATCTCCCTCAAAGTCATGAATAGCCGTGCGTACCTGCTCACCTTTCTTTTTTCCTGGGCAGACGGCATCGACAGTATGGCCTACCATCTGCAAGGCCTGAAAAGGAACCATGATCTCGTAGTCTTCAACAAAATCGCCGGCGAGCAGCAACAGCTTTGCGGGTCTCATCGAGTTTCTCCATTTGGAATGGTTCGTTCTTGGAAGGCTCCTGCGCCCGGAGCGCAGGCGTACCCTGACCAACGGCGTCCAGTGATAAGGTCAAGAGACCTCAAGTTGGCAAAGGCTGTCAGCTGACCGGTGGCACGGATGCAGTCCAATTGTGCACTCGTACCTGCAGAATTCGGGCGCGGTTCATGGCAAGTCCGGGGTCTGTTCATTCCCAAAAAGTGTACAATACCGGCACTCATAGCGAAGGAACCAGCTGCCATGCATGTTTCGCAGGCTTTCCACACTCGCGATCTGGTTCTAAGCGCTGTCCCTTCCAAGGACCGTGACAACCCTGATGTTCAATCCCTCGCTTCACTCCTCGAGAATTTCCTTGCCGCCTCGGATCTGGTTTCGCGGCTGAACGGGTTCGTCGAGCTGAAAGCATGGGCGACAAGCGGGCATCGCTGGCCGCCCGACCGACGTCTTGACCGCCTCGATGCTCTGCTCTCGCTGGCCGAATCCCAGACTGAGATCCGCGCGGGTTTCCAGCGAACCGTTGGGCAGATACTCGCCGAGATGCACTCCGTCGAGTTGTTCGCCGAGGCTGGCCTTCACCCCCGGGAAGGCTTGTGGTCCGATGCCGTGCGCCGTCTCACCCAACGTATCCTTCCTTCAGCTCGCGACGACTCCGACCTTTCCCGGCTGGTATCCCGGCTTTATCCCACGGCGAAGTCCATTGATCGGTTGATCGAGAGACCCGACAACGATTTCGAACGCATCGCACGCTTGCTTTCGCCGGTGGAGGACACATCCGCATGGATCCGCCAACGTGACGACCTGCGGCAGGCCTTCCTCCTGTTGGGGGTCCACGTCGCCGGTCTGGGGCTTTCTCCGGGGCTGCGCGCCCGGAGCCACACATTCGGCATCGAAGACTCGCCCTTTTACCTGCTTCATCAATCCTCCGTCGAACTGATTCATCAGAATGGGACTTCCCTCGCCCTCGACTCATGGCGCACTCATTTTCAGAGCGTGCGCCGCGAACTCAAGTATGTTCACGTGCGCATGGAGGACACCGGCGTCAGCACCGCACTGATCTTCGACATGCGTACGATCGAACACGCACTCATCCGCATGGGGTGCATCTCCGAGGTTCTTTTCGTGGCTGAGCCTCACCAGCACATTCAGGCTGTCAAGCGCCTGGTCGACGATGTGATGAAGTCCACGCGCGATGACCTCAGCCTGACCGCCTTGTTTCGCGACAACACCGCGTTACTGGCGCGCAAAGTCGTCGAACGCACAGGAAAGACTGGTGAGCACTACATTGCCAATACACGTAAGGAATACAGGAGCATCTGGTGGGCATCTCTTGGCGGCGGCCTCGTAACCGTGTTGACCGCCGCTGTAAAGATGCGCATTGTGGAGGCCCATCTTCCTCCGTTTCTTGAGGGCCTGGCCGGGGGGACAAATTATGCGGCCAGCTTTATCCTTTTGCAGCACCTTCATCTCGCCCTGGCGACCAAGCAGCCGTCTGTCACTGCGGCCACGTTTGCCGGAATCGTCCGCACGACCCATGGCCAGGAGCGTTTGAACAAACTCGCCGACTTCACCAGCCGCATTTGCCGCAGCCAGCTGGCGTCGGCGGCGGGCAATCTGATTGCCGTCTGCCTGGGTTGCGTGGTTTTCGCGAACCTATGGATGCTCGTGTTCTCGAGACCTTACCTGGAAGTCCGCAGCGCCGAACACGTCTATCAAACACTCGATCCCCTTGGCTCCGGGACTGCAATCTACGCCGTGATCACTGGTGTCATTCTCTGGGTCTCCGCCCTGGCCGGCGGCTGGTTCGAGAACTTCGCCACCTTCAATCACATTCCCGCTGCAATCGCCCAGCACCCCCTTGGCCGAAGAATCGGTCATGATCGAATGAAGAGACTTGCAGATTTCGTAGACCTGAACATCTCTGGCTGGGTCACATGCATTGTTCT
>DASXGD010000351.1:0-21540 GCA_036489245.1 Occallatibacter sp.
GGCTATCACGCTGGGCGAGACCAACCTGCCCGTGTTCGAACGCGAGAAGTGCATTCATTGCGGCGGCTGCGTGTGGAATTGCGCCAAATCGGCAGACGGGGTGCATACCAATCTCGAATTCCGCGCCGGCGGCGGAGGCCTCCACTCGGTCGAGAATTGAACAGCTGCGAGCTCGCAGCTGAAACGAACTTCGAAAGGTCCGATTTGTTAGCGCCACAGAGACGGACAATTCGTTAATTGGCTTTAGCCCCGAGAGGATCTCGGGAAAACTTCGGGAGTTTGTATGAATAAGACCTTTCGAGTAAACCACATCAAGTTGGCCTTGCTTGCCGTTGAACCCAAGATGACCTTGAAGCAGCGGCAAATGCTCGCCGCGCACTATTACCATCGAACTCTCTCGACTGGAAAAATCGCCAAACTCGTGGGCTACAGCAGTTACAGGATAGTCAACATGCAATATGGAACATTGTGCCGACGGATTGCAGATGAACTCGGTTATAAGCCGCCTTACGACAAAATCTTCACCATCGCAACTGTATCCTCAAAACGCGATGAACTCGGGCACGCCCAGTGGCGCCTGGACGCGGTCGTTGCAAAGGCTTTGGAAGGGCTTGGCTGGGTCAAGAAACGGCCCGCATGAGAGTTCGAAGCTTACATAACTCCTAACTCAGCAATAGGAAAACTATGAATAACGCTTTCCATATCCTCGTTTGCGGCGGTATTGTCCCAGATCCTCTTCAAACCTTGGAACCGGTTACGATTCCGACAGGCCCAGGAATCAAGAATGAAATGGTTCTTCCCGCGGTCCTCGATCCATGGGCAGCGAGCGCGCTTTACGAAGCAGCGAATCTCGCTACTAAAAATCCCGGCAGCAAAGCCTGGCTGGTTTCGCTCGGTCCCAAGGCCAAGCTGCAACAAGTGATGATGACCATCGCCCAGAGAGTCGCGTTCGACCTGGTTCCAGTGGACGGGCCTGGCGGCGGCTTTACCGACGCCCACGCGACCGCGGCGGTTCTCGCCGACGCGATCAACGCGATTCCAGCGCTGGAGAAGGCGAAGCTTCTCCTCTTCGGTGGATGGGAGTCGGCTACGCGCGGCGCGGGCGTCACCCTGCAGCTGATTGGCGAGCGGCTTGGCATCACCGACCAATTCCAGGGTGTCGATCAGATCGACGTGCGCGACGATGGATCGTTTGAAGTGCTGGAGCGCGTCGAAGGCGGGCGGCACCAGGTTTCTGTTTGTGCCGGAGCTCCGGCAGTCTTTGGATGGGCCACAGGCAATTTGCCCGAGCCGCGCAACAATCCTCAAATGGGGATGGCCAACATGCGCACTCTGATGCCGGCGCTGCAAAAAGCCCGGCCCGCGGCGCTCGATTCGAACGGGCTCCACTACGCATCCGTAAGTCTGCCGAAACAGCAGCGCTCCACGCGCGTGGTCAAAGACATGACGCCGGATCAAATTGCCGCCGAACTCGTGGAATGGATCGGAGCGGAGTGAGCATGGAATCCATACTTGTATTGACGCATGTCGATGAATCCGGCAACGCACTCACAAGGGGGTCACTCGAGGCCGTAACTGCCGGAACGGAACTCGCCGCGCGGCTTTCGGCTTCGCTCACGATCGGCATTGTGGCAGCCGACACGACTGCGCCGGCCTCGGTTCTGGCTGGAACAAATGCGCGCCTGCTCGGCGTGTCGGGCGAACCATTCGCACAGGCCCGTTATGCCACCGATGCCGCGGCGTGTGAGGCTCTGTGCCGGGCTGCGCAAGCTACCATCGTGCTCGCTCCATCCAGTTCACGTTTCGCTCGCGTGGCTGCGGGAGTATCCCACAGGCTGGGCGGCGTGATCGATACGCACATAACCGCGATTGCCGACGGCGACTCCGTCCAGGTCGCACGGTGGTTCTATCGCCAGCGCGTGGAAGCGGTTCTCAGCCGCGAGCGGCGGCCGTGGTTTTTGCTGCTCGATGGAGGCGCGTGCGAGGCGTATGTGAGCGCGCCCGGCGCGGTCAATGTCGAGCAGGTTCCCGTCGAGCTTTCTTCACTGCGGACCACAGTCACCGGCTTGCGCGCTCCTGCGCAGGACGCGGAGACGATTCGCCCTGAGGCGAAGCTGCTGTTTGTCGCCGGCGCGGGCTGGACCAAGAAGCAGCCCGACGGGCTGGCCCACGCGGACGAGGCGGCCGGACTTATCCTCAGATTTCTTCATGCCTGTAGAGCTTCGCTCGGAAGCAGCAAGTCGCTTGTCGACCAGGGAAATGACGGGCAATCCGTACTGCCGTTCCTTACGCACATGAATCAGATCGGCCAGACGGGCGCAACGCCTCGTCACCCCAAGGGCCTTTCCACATGCTGTCACGGCGAAGAGCCACACGTCGTTGGGTGGAGATTCATTGGCGAGCGCCGCGCAATTTCGCTGGACCCCAACTGCGGCTGGACGCGTGGGAAAGCCGACGTCGTGTACGTCGCCGATGCATTCAAAGTGATGGACAGGGTCAACGCGATTCTGGAAGAGAAGTCGTAGCCTTGCTCCGCTCGCCGGTTGGAGCAAGCCCTTCGACAAGTCGACGTACATTCATTCCCTGCTGAATCTCATGTGGTACTTTAATAAATTGGAGTAAGCGAGAGAATGTCTTCAATTACATCGTTTATCAAGCATCACTATCGGCATTTCAATGCGGCGGCGCTGATAGATGCGGCCCAGGGCTACGTGGATCACCTGGCTTCGGGCGGAAAAATGTTCGTGACCATCGCGGGTGCGATGAGTACCGCCGAGATCGGCCTGTCCCTCGCGGAAATGATTCGCCAGGACAAGATTCACGGCATCTGCTGCACCGGCGCAAATCTTGAGGAGGATGTATTCAATCTTGTCGCGCATGACTTTTACGAGCGCGTCCCGCATTACCGCGACCTCACGCCCGCCGACGAAGGAAAACTGCTGGCCCGCCACATGAACCGCGTCACCGACACGTGCATCCCCGAGATGGAGGCCATGCGGCGCATCGAAAACGAAGTCCTCAAGGAATGGGTGCGCGCCGACCAGGCCGGTGAGCGCTATTTCCCGCACCAGTTCATGTACAAGATTCTGCTCTCGGGCGAGTTGGAAAAGTCGTACCAGATCGATCCGAAAAACAGCTGGCTGCTCGCAGCGGCCGAGAAGAACCTCCCCATGTTTGTGCCGGGCTGGGAAGACGCGACCCTGGGCAACATGTATGCGGGGCACTGCATTTCCGGCGATGTTAAAAAGGTGCACACGGTGCGCACCGGCATCGAGTACATGATGGAGCTTGCTGAGTGGTACACCGAGACATCCATGACCACCCCGCTCGGGTTCTTCCAGATCGGGGGCGGCATTGCCGGCGACTTTCCAATCTGCGTGGTGCCCATGCTGCACCAGGATCTGCAGCGCGAGAACGTTCCGCTGTGGGCGTACTTCTGCCAGATCAGCGATTCGACGACCAGCTATGGATCCTACTCGGGTGCTGTGCCCAACGAGAAGATCACGTGGGGCAAACTGGGCGAGAAGACGCCGAAATACATCATCGAGTCGGACGCGTCGATCGTGGCGCCGCTGATGTTCGCTTACGTGCTGGGTTGGTAGAGCGCTGAAGTGTAGCTCAGAGCTTCCTCAAGGCATCAGCGAAAGAAACGCGACGCCATAGCCGTTCAGCGCAACCGTGAGCCGATGCGCGGGCGTCATAGCGATCGCGGCGGGGCCATTGGTCACGTCGGTGGTGCCATCGATGGTCATCAGGCTGGCCGCCGTGAAGTTTCCCAGGCTCGAAGTATCGACAATCACAGTGCGCGGGTCGCCGGGGCCGTTGTTATCCGTAACGGCGTGCGCCGCCCTGTCCACGATCATTACGCGAACCACTCCGTTGCTCGCACGCGTGACAAGAATCTCGATCGACGACGTGTCCGTCGACGTCGCAGTGAGGATGTCGGGACTCGGGGAGGCGGCCGGATAGAAGGTGGCCAGCGTGCGGTCGACCCAGTAACTCAGATAAGGAATGCCGTTCGGGTCCACCTCGCCGTACTGCTTGTCGCTTGAATAGGCCCAGTGGTAGAGAGCCTGGTTCCCTGCCTTGCCGAACTGCGAGAACACGTACGGCCGCCAGGCGGTGAAATAGGCGCTGGTGCCGCGCGGATCGGTCACAAATGTCTGCCCGGCGTTGCAGGAGCTCGTCCCGTTGGCGCCCGCGAAATCGGCGTTGACGTTGTTTTCAGTCATCCAGACGGGAGTTCCCGCGAGGTCGGCGCGCGTGGCAATCTGCTGGTCGATGAACTTCTTGACGTCCACATATTGATCCACGGCGCCAAAGAGCGTTGTATCGGTATCCATCTGGTTGCAGGTCGCGTAGAAATGCATCGCCACGACGTCGATGTGCGCGTTAACGCCGCCCGCACTGGCAGCGGCGAAGAAGGGTGGCAGCCAGGTTTCAGGATCGTCGGGAAAACCGGTGCCAAGCGTCGAACCAGCGAACTCGAGAGCAACAATCTTGATGGTCGGGTCAACGGCCAGCATGGCCGGCACCACCGCGTTGTAGACAGTCGCGTACTGCGCCGCTGTCAAGCCATTGAACGCAGGCTCGTTGAAGATGCCCCACCAGGTAATCGGATGGCTTGTGGCCGGCGACTGAAAATGTGTACCAGCTACATCGAACCCGCCCTTATTGTAGTAACGAACCAGGTTGGCGGCGTAGGCGGCGAAATCGTTGACGTGATTGGTTACATCGAGATACCCCGTGGCGGTGTTCAACATCCATGCCGGGGCTGCAGCGATCTGGAATTCAGGGCTGTGGTCGGCGGAGGCGAGTACCGGCTGCACTGTCTGGTCGAGCAAGGTGAAGTCCCAGTCGGTGGCGGCGCCGGTGTTGGCTTTCATAGGGATAGCCTGCGACAACGGCTGCAGGCGAATATGCTGCGGATTAATGTTGCTCAGAGTGCTCTCGCGGGCGGCCGCATTGGTTCCAAAAAAGTCTCCCGTCCACTCCGCAATTTGAAACGAAGTCGACATGAATTGCTGCAGTTTTCCTTTGACGCCGAGGGTGGTGTCGACTGTGCCGCTCACCGTGGTTACAGGCGCCACGACGACCTCGAACTGGGTGCTTGCGGCCTGTCCCGCCGAGTTTGCGGTTACGGTTGCTGAATAAGTGCCGGCGGGAGCGGATGTGGTCGCGACGAAAGTCAACGGGCCGGAGGGATTGGTATCAGAGGCTGCATAAGTCGCCTGAACGCCGCCCGGCAATCCATTGAAGCTGACGAGCGCTGTCTCGCTGGTGGATTTGATTGTGATCTGGACACTCGTGGGCATGCCGTCCTGCGGAACGACCACCGTCGAAGCACTGAGCGACACCGAGATGGGATTCATCGGATTGGTGCCGCCCCCGGTCCCGCCTCCTCCTCCGCCCCCGCATCCGATCGCGGCCCAGCATAGAACGAGGGTGGTCAGTTCGGGCGCCATTCGAAACCAGTTGCGCATGAAAAGCTCCAGCGGAGTTTGAGCGATTAGAGCATACGGATTGGAGCAGAGTCCATGCGACTTGAGTGGCATGGAAATCAGCTTTTAGCTTTCGCTGTCAGCTCTGTCCGCAGTCTCGACACCGCGCTAACCTGCAAAGAACGATCCCGGGTTTGTGGGTTGGCGCAAAACTTCATATCCTTGTTTTCATGGGTGAATATGAAGGCGAACTGACGCGCCTGGTCGACGAACTGAACCGCTCGGCGACGCGGGCGAGGTCGGAAGAAAAGACGGGACTCGATCAGTTTCTGACGACGGCGGTTCAACGCGGTGCTTCGGATCTGCTTCTGGTGGCCGGGTCTGCGGCGGTGTTGCGGGTCAACGGCGCTTTGACAACCGGGGTGGGGCGAGTTCTGTCAGACGCCGATCTGCGCGGGCTGCTGCTGCCCATCCTGAGCGGTGAACAGCAAAAGGAATTGCAGACCCGAAGGTCAATCGATTTCTCGTTTCTGCGCAAGTCCATCGGCAGATTCCGGGCCAATTTCCACTACCAGCGAGGCACGCTTGCGGCCGCAATCCGGATCCTGCCGGAACAGATTCCGACGCTGGAAAGCCTGCACCTTCCCCCCGGGCTTGCGCATCTGGCAGAACGCCGCCAGGGGCTGGTGCTGCTGACGGGGCCGACGGGCTGCGGCAAGAGTTCGACGCTGGCAGCGCTGATCGAGTTGGTCAACACGCACCGCCGCGACCACATCATCACCATCGAGGACCCGATCGAATTCGAACACACGAATCGGACCTCGGTTGTCGAGCAGATCGAACTGGGACCCGACACACCCAGCTTTGCCGAGGCTGTGCGGGCGGCGATGCGCCAGATACCCAATGTGATCCTGGTGGGCGAAATGCGCGACGCCGATACCATGGCGGCAGCCCTGACAGCGGCCGAAACCGGGCACCTGGTGTTCAGTTCCCTGCACACCAACGATGCGGCGCAAACGGTGTTGCGGATCCTGGATATTTTTCCCACCGGATTTCAGTCGCAGATACGGCAGCAACTCTCGATGGCGCTGCTGGCGGTCATTTCGCAACGGCTGGTGCCGTCGGCGAACGGAATGGGGCGCCATCCGGCGGTGGAGATCATGCTGGCCACGAGTGGGATACGAAACCTGATCCGGCAGGGACACGACCACCAGATTCGGGCGCATATCGAAACCAGCCGCAACGACGGCATGATGACCATGGAGCAGTCGCTGGCCGAACTGGTGCGAACAGAACGCATTTCGCGCGAAATTGCGTTCGAGCATTCACATCACCCGGAGGATGTGCGGCGGTACCTGGGAGGATAGCCGGCGAAGGCTGACGGTGTCCGGTTCTGAACGGAGGGAACCGCCAGCGGACATGCGCAGCTCCGCCGCTCCGGCTGGTGTGTCTGTATCTGCCTCGGATGATTTGCTTTAAGCGAACCCACTATTGGTACTACGAATGCACATCCCCATCTGCCGGGAATCGAAACGGGGGAATTTCGGGAATGCACAGACTTATCCAGGACATTCGGTACGCACTGCGCCAGTTGAACCGCAGCAAGGGGTTTGCGGCGGTGGCGATTCTTACCCTCGCGCTGGGCATCGGCGCCAATACGGCCATCTTTAGTGTCATCGATTCGATCCTGCTCGAGCCGCTTCCCTTCCCGCATCAGGACCGGCTGGTCAAACTCATGTCAAGAGACCAATCCGGCAGCGATTACTATACCTACCCCAAGGGTTGGATTCGCGCCTATCAGCAGCGCTCCCGAATGCTGGCCAGCGTCTCCGGCTACACCATGAACACGGAGTACAACGTCACCGGCGGCGGAGTCTCAGACCGCGCATTCGGCAGCGCCGTCAACGTCAATCTCTTCGACACGCTGAGCGTGCGCCCGACGCTTGGCCGCTTCTTTGCGCGGGAGGAAGAGAATTTCGGCCAGGACAACGTCATCGTACTGAGCAACGGTTTCTGGCGCCAGCAGTTCGGCGGCAACCCGGATGTCATCGGCCGCACCATGCTTCTTGATGGCGTCAGCCGCAAAATCATCGGCGTCGCGCCGCCGCAAACCAATTTCCCCAACCCCGAAACCCGCTTCTGGATCCCTATTTCCTTCCGTGGCGGCGATCTGTACGATCCCTGGGCCCCGTTCATCTATGACGCGGTCGGCCGCCTGCGCGATGGCGTTCCGCCCGCCCGCGCCCAGGCGGAGCTCAACTCCCTTCATCGCGAGATGCTGACGCTATTTCCGTGGCGCATGCCCGACAGCTGGGCGGGCGATATGCGGGTCACCCCGCTGCTCAATTTCATGGTTGGCGACGTACGCCCCCGCCTGCTGCTGCTCTCCGGCGCTGTCGGCCTGGTGCTGCTTATCGCCTGCGCCAACGTGGCCAACATGATGCTGGCCCGCGCTGCCGTCCGTCAGCGCGAGATGAGCGTGCGCTCCGCGCTGGGCGCCGATACCGGCCGCCTTGTCCGCCAGATGTTGACCGAGAGCGCCGTGCTGGCCGCCGTCTCGGGCTTCCTCGGCGTGTTGCTGGCGGCCATGAGCCTCAGTGCACTTAAGCTCATGCTTCCTGGGGACACGCCGCGGCTCGCCAACCTCGGCTTGCACGTTGGCGTGTTCGCCTTTGCCGCTGGCGTATCGGTGATTACCGGCGTTCTTTCCGGGCTGGTCCCCGCGCTTCAGGCCAGCAAACGTGATCTTCAAGGCGCTTTGCGTCTGAATGCAGGAAGCGTCTTCGGCAATGCGCGCCGCTTCAAGGTTTCCCAATTTCTCGTGGTCGGCCAGATTGCCCTCGCGGTGGTCGTCATCACCGCCGCCGGCGTCATGTTGCGCAGCCTCGATCGGCTGTCCAACACCGATCCTGGCTTCCGCACCGCGCAAACCCTCACCGCCCAGGTCTCGCTCGATCGCAGCGCGTGCTCGAAAACGGGCGCCTGCGCCCAATTCTTCGATACCCTGCTCCAACAGGCACAGGGCCTGCCCGGCGTGCAGTCGGTCGCACTGGTTGACGCTCTTCCCATGAGCGGCAGCGACAACTGGTACAACTTCGACGCCGAAAATCACCCGCGCAGCCCTACCCTGCTCGCTCTTCAAGCCTCCAGCCGAATCGTTTCCCCGGGCTACTTTCAGCTGATGGGCATTCGCCCGCTCCGTGGCCGGCTTCTTGACGACTCAGACCACTCCGGTGCCTCCCACGCCATTGTGGTCAACGCCGAGGAGGCTTCGCGCCTCTGGCCCAACCAGGACCCCATCGGCAAGCACCTGATCGACGTCGGCGACGAGCCCCAGCCGACTGTCTGGGATATGCACAAGGCCGTCATCGTGGTGGGGGTCGTCAGCGGCACGCACCACCAGGGCCTTGACCAGGACTCCGGCTGGGAGAACTATCTGCCCATGACGCCTCGGAACGAAAGGCCGGTGATGAACATCCTGCTTCGCTCCACCACCGGCCCGGCCGATCTGGCCAACAGTCTGCGCCAGCTCGTGGCGCAGCTGAACCCCAATGTTCCGGTCACACGGGTGCGCGCTCTCGAGACCGTCGTCCTGTCGTCGACCGCCGCGCCGCGCTCGCTCACTCTACTGCTGGGCGTGTTCGGAGCACTCGCCATCGTTGTCGGCAGCATCGGCGTCTACAGCCTCATCTCGTATACGGTCAGTTGGAGAACGCGAGAGATCGGGCTGCGGCTGGCACTGGGCGCCAATCGCCTGCAGATTGCCGAGCTGGTGCTGCGGCAAAGCCTCGGGCTGGCGGTTCTGGGATCGGCGTTGGGCATGGCGGGAGCGGTCGCGGTGACGCGCCTGATGGGCCGTTTCCTGTTTGAGACCAGCCCCCTCGACCCGCTCACCTACACGATCGTCCCGGTGCTTTTCTGCCTGCTGGCGCTGATGGCGGCGTGGTCACCGGCAAGGCGTGCGGCCAATGTGGACCCCATGGTGGCACTGCGCAACGAATAAACCCGGACCCTGAGTGTCAGGCCATCGCATCGACGAGGGCTTCCCATTCGGCCTCGAGCGCGGGCCGATGGAATTGACGCCCGGCGCGCGCATACCAGTAATCGGCATTCGAGGCCGCGCCTTCTTTGCGATGGAGATAGGCATGCACGGCCATGCCGTCGGGCGTTTCGAGCTCATCCACCAGGGCATGGGCACGGGTCCAATCGCCTTTGGCGTCCCACCACAGCGCCGCAACAGTCGGCGGCAGGTTGGCCGCCGGCGCGTCGGCGGCCAGAGTCGCGCGGAATGCGTTTGCGTCCATGCACACCGTTTTACCACCATCGGACGCGGCCGTCGCGCTGTTTTCGGTTAACGCATTCAGGCATCGGCAACGCAGCTTCTTGGTCAAACGCCAGTTACTAACTACGCGCCGCTCGGCAAAACCTGGTGCGCCGGAATCTCTTGCCCGCTCGATAGATAATTGAAATGTAATCGATAGCAACAGCGAGAAAGTGCTGTCGCAGTTCTTACTGCAACCGTGTCGAGTGCATGCAAGAGGAAGGACATTTGGAGACCTCTCAGTGCAGCATCATCGTACCTTGCTTTAACGAAGAGAGCCGCCTTCGCCTCGATTTGTTTGCCGATTTCCTTCAGTCGGAAGAGACGACGAGTTTTCTGTTTGTAAACGACGGAAGTACAGATGGCACTCTGCGGCTCCTGCGTCAGTTTGAACAGCAGCAGGACCGCGTGTCGGTTCTCGACAAGCCCGTGAATGGCGGCAAGGCCGAGGCGGTACGCGACGGAATGCGCCAGGCGATGCTTGCCGGCAAGCCGGCTTACGTAGGGTTCTGGGATGCCGACCTGGCGACGCCATTAATCGCGATCCCGGAGCTGCTGCAGCAGTTCGCTGCCAACCCTGCCATTGAAATGGTTTTTGGCGCGCGCATACGGCTGCTCGGGCGGAAGGTGAATCGCAATCCATTGCGGCATTATTTAGGACGCGTCTTTGCCAGCGCGGTGTCGATCATGCTTCGTCTGCCGATTTACGACACGCAGTGCGGGGCAAAAATATTCCGCGTGACGCCGGAGTTATCAGAGGTCTTGTCGGCTCCCTTTCATTCGCGATGGATCTTTGATGTGGAGATCCTGGCGCGGTTCGAGGCACTCAGAAAAGGAGATGTCTCCTACCTGGAAAACACGGTCTACGAGTACCCCCTTTCGGAATGGAATGACGTGCGCGGGTCGAAGGTCACCTCGGGTGCGTTTCTGCTCGCGATTTTCGAACTGTTCGGCATTTGGAGACGATACCTGCGGCGGAAGTTTTGAGTTCGCGGGGCCATGTGGGGCGTGATTTAAGTCACATACGTCCAAAATTGCCCCTGATAAAAATGGTGGCAGCTTCCGATGAATGGTTAGGTGGGGTCCGCAAGGGAAAGGGCAGGCCGGTCGGTTCCGTGGAGGGCCGGCCTCCCCCTGCGGGAGGTCAAACCAATGAATTTTGCTGGTATTTGCAACTCAGACCGAAATGGTCGTATACTGAAGTCCGACTATTCTGGTCGTAGTTTAAGGGTGCTGCCGTTCCGGCGGACCCGCGGAGTCCGGAAGGTGCGTGTGCTAAGTGAGTTGAACGTCGGCGAGAGCGGGATTCTGGTCGCCCTGGACCTGCCCGAATCGGTGCAGAATCATTTGATGCACATGGGTTTCCTGCCCGATGCGCTGGTAACCACGCTGCGCCGTGCGCCAGCCGGCGATCCTACGGTGTACGCCATAGACGGAATGGAAATTGCGCTGCGTCATGAAACCGCGGGAGCCATTCGCGTTCGCTACCCAGACTCCAAAAGCCAGGAAGTGGAAGAGCTTGCCGAGGCCGCGCGATGAGCAGCAGCTGCTGCGCACCTCCCTCCTTTCAGGGGCCCGCCTCGCCGGCGGCCGGCAAGCTGCACACGATTGTCCTGATTGGCCCGCCAAATTCCGGCAAATCGACCCTTTTCAATCGCCTGACCGGCTTGCGCCAAAAAGTAGCAAACTATCCCGGCGTGACCGTGGAACAGCGCATGGGCCTGATGGCCGGCGTGGGCCGCGACGATCTGACCCTCATTGACCTTCCCGGGGTATACAGCCTGACTCCCTACTCCGAGGATGCGCGGGTCGCCGTCGATGTGCTCAAGGGCAAGATGGCCGGTACGCCCAAGCCCGACGCCGTTCTGCTGGTTCTGGACTCGCTTCACCTCACCCGCCAATTGATGCTGGCGGCGCCGGTTCTGGCCCTTGGCCTGCCGACGCTGGTCCTGTTGAACATGACCGATCTGATGGAGGCGCGGGGCGGCGAGATCGATCCCCTGAAGCTGGCCCGCGAACTCAGCGCGCCCGTGGCCCAGGTCAGCGCGGTGCGCGGAACGGGCCTGGAAGCAGTTGGACTCTTTCTCCATCAGCATTCCAATGGTGCGGCCAAACAGCAACTGACGCTTCCCGTGGTTGGAAATGCGGCCAGCACCCACAGCTGGGCGGCGCAGGTAAGCCGGCGCACCGGTTATCGCGCCCCGCTTTCGGCCGAAAACAGCCGCAAGCTCGACAACGTCCTGCTGCACAGGGTCTGGGGTCCGCTGCTGTTCCTTCTGGTGGTGGTGGCAGTTTTCGAAGTGGTGTTTTCGATTGGCCAACCGCTATCGGACGGTTTCGGCGACGTGCTGGCGCGGGCCGGCGAACTGGTACGGCCGCTGCTGCCCGCGGGGTGGTTGCAGTCCCTGGTGCTCGATGGCGCATGGAAGGGCATCTCGTCGGTGCTGGTGTTCCTGCCGCAGATTTTGCTCCTCTTCCTCTTTATCGGCGTTCTTGAAGACTCAGGGTACCTGGCCCGCGCCGCGCTGATCGCCGATCGCGTGATGCGCACCACGGGCCTCAACGGCAAGGCCTTTATCCCCCTGCTTTCGGCGTATGCGTGCGCGGTGCCCGCCATCATGGCAACACGCACCATCGAGAACCGGCGCGACCGCCTGGCCACGATCCTGGTTACGCCCTTCATGACCTGCTCGGCGCGGCTGCCCGTCTACATGCTGCTGATCGCCGCCTTTATTCCCAACATTACCTACCTCCATGGCTTCCTGGGCCTGCGGACCCTGGTGATGCTGGGGCTGTACGTGGCGGGCTTTGTGGCGGCCATGACTACCGCCTTTGTGCTGAAGAGTTCCATCCTGCGGTCGAGCGACACGCCTTTCATTCTGGAACTGCCGCAGTACCGCATGCCCACGGCGCGCGCGCTTCTGATGCGCCTGGTCGACCGGGCGCGCGTGTTTCTGCGCCAGGCAGGTACGGTGATCCTGGCCGTGACGCTGGTTCTGTGGGTGCTGGCCCACCTGCCGGTTATCCATACGCAAGCCGGCTCCTGGGGTATTCCCGATCTCGCCAACAGCTTGGTCGGACGCCTGGGGCACTTGATCGAACCCGTCATCGCTCCCTTGGGCTTCAACTGGAAAATCGGCATCGGCCTGATCTCGAGCGTGCTGGCCCGCGAAGTCATGGTGAGCACCATGGGCACGCTGTATGGCGCCGACCCGGGCACGCAGGCACTCAATCTTCAGACCGCGCTGCACAGCGATATGACGCTGGGCGGAGCGCTGGCGCTGATGATCTTTTTTGCCTTCGCCATGCAGTGCACCTCGACCATGGCCGTTGTGCGGCGCGAGACCAACAGCTGGAAGTGGCCAGTGTTTCAGTTTGCCTACATGCTGGTGCTGGCATATGGCGCGGCATTCGCAGTCAATCGCGTAGTGATGGCGATCTTCGGCTAGACCAGCCGAGTGGGACGTGACGGGCAAGCCTCACCCACGTTTAAACCCTCCGACCTATGAGAGACTAGAAGGGCAGCAATTCTCCCGGGCAGCCCGCTTGTGCGCGCCCCAAACCTCGACCAACCCCGGCGTTATCCGGCCTCGCGGAGCCGATACCAGACTGCGGTCCGCGCTTAGGAATCAGAACGAATGCTCAGTGTCAGCAATGTATCGATGCGCTACGGCTCGAAGGTCCTCTTCGAGGATGTGAGTGTAAGCTTTGTGCCCGGACGGCGCTACGGGCTTACCGGTCCTAACGGATCCGGCAAGTCGACTTTTATGAAAGTCCTGACCGGAGAGCTGGATGCGCAGAAGGGCAACGTCGTGCGCCCGCGCAAAATGGGTGTGCTGCGGCAGGACCAGTTCGCGTTCGACGACTATCGCGTGATCGACACCGTCATCATGGGAAACCGGCCGCTGTGGGCCGCCCTGGAAGAGCGCGACCGCATCTACGAAAAGCCCGAGATGACCGATGAAGACGGCATGCGCCTCGGCGAGCTCGAGGGCGTCATCGGCGACGAAGACGGCTATACGGCCGAGGCCGATGCCGCGATCCTCCTCGATGGCCTCGACATTCGCGAGGAAATCCACGAGCGCAAGATGGGCGAATTGCAGGGCGGACAGAAGGTGCGCGTGCTGCTGGCGCAGGCGTTGTTCGGCAAGCCGGAAGCGCTGATGCTTGACGAGCCGACCAACTATCTGGATCTCGAGTCCATTCACTGGCTGCAGGACTTTTTGAATGACTACGACGGGACGCTGATCGCCATCTCGCACGACCGTCACTTTCTCAACAGCGTCACGACCCACACTGCCGATATCGACTACCAGACGATCATCACCTACACCGGCGGCTACGACGACATGGTAATGGCCAAGACCCAGATCCGTTCCACGCTGGAGTCGCAGAATGCCCAGCGGGAAAAGAAGATCGCGCAGCTCAACGAATTCATTGCCCGTTTTGCAGCCGGCACGCGATCGAGCCAGGTGACGAGCCGGCGCAAGGAAGTGGAGCGGCTGCAAACCAACGAACTGGCGCGGTCCAACATCCAGCGGCCGTACGTCAAGTTTGACCAGATGCGTCCCAGCGGCAAGCACGCGCTGGAGTTCAAGCATCTGACCAAGTTTTACGACGATCTGAAAGTAATCGATGGATTTAGCGCCAACGTCCTGCGCGGGGAAAAGATCTGCCTGATGGGCCGCAACGGCGCGGGCAAGACCACGCTGCTGAAGAGTCTGCTGGCCAACTATCCCGGTCTTTCCGATCCCGAATTCACGCTCGATAACGGCACCGTCTTCTGGGGGCACGAGGCGCAGGTGGGCTACTTCCCGCAGGATGTGGGCTCCACCATTGAGCACGGTCTCACCGTGGCCGAATGGCTTCATCGCTGGAACCCCGCGGCCCACGTGGAAGAGATTCGCGGCATTCTCGGGCAGATGCTCTTCTCTGGCGAGGAGGGCGAAAAGCCTACCAAGGCGCTCTCCGGCGGCGAACAGGCGCGGCTGGTGTTCTGTAAGCTGATTTTAACCAAGCCCAATATTCTGATTTTCGACGAGCCCACAAACCATCTGGATCTCGAAGCGATCAACGCGCTCAACATCGCCTTGCAGCGCTACGAAGGCACAGTGCTGCTGGTCACGCACGACCACGACCTGATCGATGAAGTAGCGACGCGGCTGTGGGTGTTCAACGAACGAGCTATCGAGGATTTCCAGGGACCCTACGCGGAGTGGAAGGGCAAGCACAACTAGCAACCTTTCGAACAAATGAAGATTGACATCGCATCGCCTCACGGTTGTAATAAGAGTGGTGGTGATGGAGTTCACCCTTAACCGCTGTCCCTCCCATTAGTGCCGGACAGATGATGACTCCTGACAGGGATGCCTGTCGGGGAGTCATGTCCCGGCCCGAATTCCCTGCACATGATGAATAGCGTGAGACGCACATAGTGTCTGTTGCGTCGTCTCGCCTTGAAGCTGACGAAAGGAGAACAGCTTTGCAGAAATACGTGCTCATTGCATTGGGAGGCGGGTTGGGTTCGATGGTGCGGTATTGGGTGGGCTCCACCATCGGCAGCCGCTTGGGTGTTCGATTTCCGTACGGAACGTTGGCAATCAACATGACGGCGTGCGTGATCATCGGGTTTGCGCTCACCTGGTTCAGCCAGCGCGCGGAGGTCAATCCCGCATGGCGCTACCTGTTCGCGGTTGGATTTATCGGAGCCTACAGTACGTTCTCTACCTATGAGTGGGAGACACTCTCCACGCTGCGTTCGGGGGCGTTCGCGCTCGCATCGCTCTACGCAGCGGGCAGCATGGTGTTTGGCCTGGCAGCGGTGTGGTGTGGCGCGGCGCTGGCAGAGGCGCTTTGATCGCCTCTCACGTGCTTTCCCAGGTCTCAAGCGCGAGACCTGGGGCGCCCGCCTCGATTGCGAATCGAATCCCTGAAAATAGCTAGACCTTCGCTTCGAGGCCGGCAATGACGTCGAAGAAGCGCTGATCGAGGCGGCGATTGGTGGCGATGGCTTCCTTGATGGTGATGTCGGTAATGTCGGTGCCATGAAGGACAGCGATGCGGCCCCACTTCTTTTCGTGAACCATGTCGATGGCGTGCAGACCGTAGCGCTGGCCGAGAAGGCGATCGAAGGCCGTGGGCACGCCGCCGCGCTGGGTGTGACCAAGGTTGACCGAGCGGGTCTCAAAGCCGGTCTTCTTCTCGATCAGCTCGGCGAGGGCTTCGCCGATGCCGGAGAGGCGGGCGTGCCCGAAAGAGTCCACTTCCTTGGAGCCGATGACCTGGCCCCCTTCGGGGAGATGACAGCCTTCTGCGACGACGACAACGCCGTAGTGCTTGTCGTGGTCGTAGTTGTATTTGAGCAGGGCGCATACGTGGTCGATGTCGATAGGCTTTTCAGGGACCAGGATCACATGGGCGCCGCCGGCCACGCCGGAAGCATACGCGATCCAGCCTGCGTCGCGTCCCATCACTTCGACGACGATTACGCGATTGTGGGAGTCAGCGGTGGTGTGGATGCGGTCGATCGCTTCGGTAGCGATCATGACCGCGGTGTCGAATCCAAAGGTCTGGTCGGTGCCGTTGATGTCGTTGTCGATCGTCTTGGGAACGCCCACGCTGGGAACGCCATTCTCGCTCAGAAACAGCGTCACCGACTGGGTGTCGTCGCCTCCCAGCGCGATCAGCGCGTCAACCTTGTTGGCCGCCAGGACTTCGCGAACCTTGTCGATGCCGCCGGGGATCTTTTTGACGTTGGTGCGCGACGAGTGAAGGATGGTGCCGCCTCTCAGTTGAATGCCGTCGGTGCTTTCGAGGGTGAGCGGAATCCAGTTGTTGTCGAGCACGCCGCGCCACCCGTTCAGGAAGCCGATAAACTCATCGCCATACGTGTTGATTCCCTTCTTCACAGCTGCGTAGATCACCGCATTCAATCCGGGGCAGTCGCCGCCGCCGGTCAATAAAGCCACTCGCATCGAAATCTCTCCTGGCAAAAATTGGCGCGGTCCGCGGGCCGCACTAGGGTAGTTCTCCGGAACTGGTTTACCCGGCAGGCAACCGCCGGTCTCAATGCCGTAAACAGTGTACCGTGCGCCTGTAAAGTGGAATCGTGACCGTCGGCACGGACTGAACAGAGAAGCCGGTTTTCCAGCGAGGTTTTTCACCGGGCTTTTAATGTCGTCGCGGCCGCATGATTGAATTGCATATGCCTGGGACCGGAACATTTTTGTTGCTGGCCTTCGCCAGCCTGGTGGTGATCGTACTGCTGGTGCTGCTGCAGCTGACCCGCCTGGGCTTCGTGGTCCGAAGCACCATCCAGGATCGGCCGCGGCGGCGCATGTTCATTGCGTCTGTCTCATTCCTGGTCACATTTTTGGGAGTGCGGGTCCTGGTGCACCTCGTCAGCCGGAACGTTGGGCCGTTCCAATGGGTGATGGTGCGCGGGCACCATATTCATCACCTGGTGTGGGGGATTCTCATCCTGCTGCTGGTGGGCTATGGATGGCTGCTCGATCTGGGCCGGTCACATTCCCCGCTTTCGATTTTCTTCAGCCGGCTGATGTCGGTCAGCTACGGCGTGGGAGCGGCGCTGACTCTCGATGAGTTTGCACTATGGCTCAACCTGGAACCGGATGCCTACTGGTCGCGGGAAGGCCGCATCAGCATCGATGCCGTGATTCTTTTCGGCAGCGTGCTGGCAGTGGGCGCCTGGGGAGCCCCGTTCTTCCAGGGCCTGAGCAGGATGTGGGGCAAGGGGGCGGTGTTCGGCAAAGGACTGGGATCCGGCATGAAGACGGCTATTCGCCGTGCGCGGTTGCTTCGTCCGCGTAAAGTTCGCCGACCACCTCCGCGTATCGCGCCGTGATCACCCGCCGCTTGAGCTTCATCGAGGGAGTCAATTCGCCCGTTTCCTGAGACCATTCTTCGGCAACCACCCGGAATCGCTTGATGGTTTCGAAGTTGGCCAGCCCGGTGTTGACTTCGCGGATGAGCTCACCGTAGAGGGCGACGATGCGAGGATGTTTGAGCAGCTCGGCGCGCGTCCGGGCGCGGATTTCGTGGTGCCGCCCCCATTCTTCGATGGCGGCGAAATTGGGTGAAATCAGGGCGGAGATGAACTTGTGCTTGTCGCCCACCACGGCCGCCTGATTGACGAGAGGACTGGTCTTCAGCTTGTTCTCGATGGGCTGCGGCGCGACGAGTTTGCCGCCCGAAGTTTTCAGCAGTTCTTTCTTGCGATCGGTGATGTAGAGAAATCCATCCCGATCGAAGTGCGCGATGTCGCCGGTTTTGAACCAGCCTTCGGAGTCGAAACAGTCTTGATTTGCGTTGGGCTTGCGCCAGTAGCCTGCGAAGACAGACGCCCCGCGAACCAGCAGTTCTCCATCCTCGGCAAATTTCAATTCAACGTTCGGAAGCGGCTTGCCCACCGCGCCCATGCGGTGATTAGGCAGTGAGTTCAGGGCGATGACGGGCGAGGTCTCGGTGAGCCCGTAGCCTTCCCAGACCGGGATTCCCGCGGAGGCAAACCATTGCGCGGTGTCGAAGCCGAGAGGGGCTCCGCCGGAGACAAACACCCTTACACGGCCACCGAAGGCCTCGCGAACTTTGGCGTACACAAGTTTGTTGGCCAGCTTCCACACGCGGGAAGAGGGCTGGCCCCCGCCATAGACAACGTCGCGATGCTTGGCGCCTACACCAACGGCGATGGCAAGCAGGCGTTTCTTCACTGGAGATTCAGACGCGCGGCGCTCCACTTCCTGGCGGATCTTTTCGTAAACGCGGGGCACGCCGACGAACACGGTGGGCTTGATTTCCCGCATCGCCTGCGGCAGCATGTCGAATTTTGCGCAGTAGACGACCTGCGCGCCGCTGCCGTACATCACGTAGTCGAGGGCGCGCGCCGTGATGTGGGAAAGAGGAAGAAATGAAATGCACACGTCGCTGGAGTTGAAGGAGTATTCGTAGCCCGCATAGTTTTGATTGGCGGCAATATTACCGTGGGTGAGCATCACCCCCTTGGGCTCGCCGGTAGTGCCGGACGTATAGATGAGGGTGGCCAGGTCTCGGGGCTCAACCGAGCCGGCCAGCGCGTCGAATGCCGGATCGCGCTCGCTGCCGCGCTCGTCCGCGCCGGCGAGCAAGCCGCTGAAGGGGATCGCTCCCGGGGGCGGGGCAACTGAATCCATGATGACGATGCGCTCGAGATGGGTTTTGGCGCGGACGGCATTGAGCTTGTCGTACTGCTGGCGGGTGGAGACAATGGCGACCCGGCAGCCGGCATCCTCGATCAGGACCGCGATCTGGTCGCCGGTCAGGGTGGGATAGATCGGAACGTTGGCGGCGCCGATGGCGAGCGTCGCGAAGTCGGTGACGGCCCATTCCCAGCGATTTTCTCCCACGATGGCAACGCGGTCGCCTTTTTCAACGCCCCACCCGAGCAAAGCCTTCCCCAGTGCGCGCACCCGCTGGTAAAGCTGATCGGAGGAGATGGGGCGCCAGCGGCCAAGCTCATCCTGCCACAGCACCGCCTTGGGGATGGCCCGCGCGACCAGGCGGCTGAAAAGGTCATTGATGGTGGAGATCGGGTTGATCGATGTCATTTGGCCTGTGAAGGGCGGCGCGATAATCACGGGCCCCGAACAATCGAGAGTGTAACAGCGGAGGGTGCGGTTCCGCGTGAAGGATGGGCTTAGAGTCGGGTGGGATTGTGCTCTCCCGCCCAAGCGACGTTAAATTCAACGTCGCTTGAATGGGGCACCCAGGGTTTGTTTTTTTGCCGGATCAGGCTTGCAGTTTGGGGGTCATGCGCACGAACTTTGGAGATTCGCGTTCCCAGTGCGCCAGTAACCACTCCGCCCGCTTGCTGCGGGTTTTGGTGTAGTGGAGTTCGACCAGTTCAAGGATGGATTGGCGGGCGGTGCGATCGAGCTCATCCCAGGTTTCGGGTTGGAGAAAGCCCGTGTGGTATCGGCCCTTGCCGAGAAAGGCGCCGGCTTCGTCGTAGATCCACGCCAGGCCGCCCGTCATGCCCGCACCGAAGTTGATGCCGGTTGTACCCAGCACGACGGCCAGACCGCCGGTCATGTATTCGCAGCCATGGTCGCCCACGCCTTCAACGATGGCGAGGACGCCGGAATTGCGCACCGCGAATCGCTCGCCGGCGCGGCCGGCAGCAAAGAGCCAGCCGCTGGTGGCGCCGTAGAGAGCCACATTGCCCAGCAGGGTGTGCCGGGCACTGTCCTGCGCCGCGCGGCCCACGGCGCACAGCACCAGTTCACCACCGCACAGGCCCTTGCCGACGAAATCGTTGGCCAGTCCGGCGAGTTGGAGGGTCATCCCCGAAACGGCGAAGGCGCCAAACGACTGGCCCGCGGTGCCGTGCATCCTGAATGTCAGGCTGCAGCCGGTGGCGGTGGGGTTGTGTGTCTTGAAGAGAGCGAGTTCGCCGGCGAGTCGGGCTCCCAGGGTTCGATCCTCGTTGGTGACGTGGGTCTCTACCGAGTACGGAAGGCCGGCTTTGTAGGCCTCCAGCCCGGGTGCGACCCAGGCATCGTCGATCGGATCGTGTTCCTCGGGACGGTCGTTGCGGCCGCCTTCCCAGCGGATGGCGCCTCCGGCTTCGGCGGCGATGGCGGTGGCGGACAGCACCGCTTTCAGATCCAGCCCTCCATCCCATCGGACCTGTTCCAGCAGGTCAGTGCGGCCCGTGGCGGCCTCGAGCGAGGACAGCCCCAGCTTGGCGAGCAACTGCCGGACTTCAGCCGAGAGCTCATCGAAGAGGCGGACGACGTGTTCGGGTTTGCCGCGGAACTTGGCGCGGAGTTCGGGCCGCTGCGTCGCAATGCCGGTAGGGCAGGTGTTGAGGTGGCACTGCCGGGCCATATCGCAGCCCAGGGCGACCAGGACAGCCGTGCCGAATGCGAATTCATCCGCCCCGAGCAGCGCGGCAATGACGATATCGCGGGCGGTGCGCAAGCCGCCATCGGTTCGCAGGCGGACGCGGCCGCGTAATCCATTGTGAATGAGAACCTGCTGCGCTTCGGCGAGGCCCAGTTCCCACGGGTTTCCGGCGTACTTGATGCTGGAGAGCGGCGAGGCGCCGGTGCCGCCCGAGTGGCCGGCGATCACGATGTAGTCGGCGTAAGCCTTGGCCACCCCCGCGGCAATCGTGCCCACGCCGCAGCCGGAGACCAGCTTCACGCCGACGGTGGCGCGCGGGTTGACGCGCTTCAGGTCCCAGATGAGCTGAGCCAGATCTTCGATCGAGTAAATGTCATGATGGGGCGGTGGCGAGATCAGCTGCATTCCGGGCTGCGCGTGGCGCAGGCGGGCAATGAGTTCCGAAACCTTGTAGCCGGGAAGCTGGCCGCCTTCGCCGGGCTTGGCGCCCTGGGCGATTTTGATTTCGAGTTCTTCGGCGTGGATCAGGTATTCCGCCGTTACCCCGAAACGGGCGCTGGCGACTTGCTTGATCTTGTTGTTCCAGAGTGACGGCGCGCCGTCAACCGACGCATACACGGCCGGATCCTCGCCGCCCTCGCCGGTATTGGAACGTGCCCCGAGCAGGTTCATGGCCTGGGTAATGGTCTGGTGCGCTTCCGGCGACAGCGATCCAAACGACATCGCGCTGGCAATAAAGCGATGATTGATGGCTTCTCCGGGTTCCACCTCGTCGAGGGCAAGTTCGGGACCAGAGGGGCGAATCTCCAGCAGGTCGCGAAGATGCGTGGGAGTGGAATCGACGGTCTGAGCCGCGAAGCTGGCAAAGGGCGCGAG
>DASXGD010000432.1:0-14527 GCA_036489245.1 Occallatibacter sp.
CCTGGGCGCCGTGGAGCCAAGTGTGGCCGGGCCCAAGCGGCCGCAGGACCGGGTGTTGCTCAAAGATGCGGCCGTGAGCTTTGCGCAGCAGCTTCCTAGCCTGCTTGCGCCCACGGCCAAGCCCCTGGGTACGCGCACGGCAGCCGCGTGGGAACGAGGGGCTGTGGCGGACACGGCTCTTGCGATCGCAGCCGAAGACAACGAAGGACCCGCTACTTCTTCCGCCGATACCAACTCGTCACTACACGTGACGACTACCGTGCAAGAGCGTTTCAACGTCGATCCCGACAAGTATCTCGACCATGGCTCGGTGGTGATCGCGGCCATTACAAGCTGCACCAATACATCGAATCCATCGGTCATGGTGGCGGCGGGCATCCTGGCGAAAAAAGCCGTCGAAAAAGGCTTGTGTGTTCCGCCGTGGGTGAAGACATCGCTGGCGCCGGGCTCGCGCGTGGTGACGGACTACTACCAGAAGTCGGGACTGCTGCCCTATCTCGAAAAACTGCGCTTCAACGTGGTGGGGTATGGATGCACGACGTGCATCGGCAATTCGGGGCCGCTGCCCTCCGACGTGTCAAAGAGTATTGACGAGCACGGACTTGTAGCGGTCAGCGTGCTGAGCGGCAACCGCAATTTCGAAGGCCGGGTAAACGTGGATGTGCGGGCCAATTATCTGATGTCTCCCCCGTTAGTTGTGTCCTATGCTCTGGCGGGGAAGATCGGACATAACTTCGATACCGATCCGCTGGGAGCGGACCAGAAGGGCAAGCCCGTTTTTCTGAAAGATATCTGGCCAACGCAGCAGGAAGTGGCCGACGCGATCGAGAAAGGCCTGAGCAGCGAGGGGTTCCGCAAGGAATACGCCACAGTTTCGGATGGCGACGCCAGTTGGCAGGGACTGAGCTTTCCTACAGGCGATGTATACCAATGGGAGCGAGACTCAACCTACATTCGCCAGGCGCCTTATTTCGACGGCATCAAGAAGACCCCTGCTCCGGTCAAAGACATTCTCGGCGCGCGTGTGCTCGCGGTGCTGGGTGATTCCGTCACTACAGACCACATATCACCTGCGGGATCGATCAAAGCCAGCGGACCGGCGGGGAAATACCTGTCTGAGCACGGGGTGAAGCCGGCGGACTTCAACAGCTACGGCTCGCGGCGCGGCAACCACGAGGTGATGGTGCGGGGAACGTTTGCCAATGTACGCCTGCGCAACAAGCTCGCGCCCGGCACCGAGGGCGGCGTCACGCGCCTGCTGCCGGAAGGCGAACAGATGTCGATCTACGATGCCAGCGTGAAGTATGCCGAGCGGGGAGTTCCACTCGTCATTCTCGCCGGCAAGGAATACGGGTCGGGATCGTCGCGGGACTGGGCTGCGAAGGGGCCGAATCTGCTGGGCGTGCGCGTGGTGATCGCGGAGAGCTTCGAGAGGATTCATCGCTCGAACCTGGTCGGCATGGGCATTCTTCCTCTGCAATTCGAAGACGGCCAGAGTCCTGAATCGCTGGGGCTGACGGGCGAGGAGTTGTTCGATTTTCCGGGACTGAGCGCCCTGCTCGCATCGGAATTCGCCAATGGGCGCACGCTGCATGTCACGGCCACGGCCGCGGACGGGGGCAAGAACCAATTTCAGGCCCGGGTGCGCATCGACACGCCGCAGGAGATCGAGTACTTCCAGCATGGGGGGATTCTGCAGTACGTGCTGCGGCAACTGGCGGCGAAGTAGCGATTGGCGGAAATCTCTGGGACTCTTACGTCCCGGAGATTTCCGCTTCATTTGCGCGCACCTTCGCGAAGACCTTGTTCTTGAGCGGATGGTGCAGCGAGTGGTACACCGTGTTGAGCAGCTCTGCGTCCGGGGTATCTCCGCTGAGCTCCCAGATCATTACGCCGCCGAGATGCTGGCTGTGGGCGTAGCTGACTTTGTAACGGACAGAGACCGGATCTTCATAGGTCCAGAAAGTCTGACCGTCGAACAGCCATGGCGCCTGCGAGCGCTCGTCGCGATACGTGGAAGATGGCTCGGCCAGCGTGCGGATGTAGTGATACGGCTGGTCGGCGTGCACGGCGTGGCCGTCCTGGAACAGGCCATTATTGGCGCTCGAGACCGCGGTCCAGCTATAGCCGTAGAAGGGCAGACCCATGAGAAGCTTACGCTCCGGGACCCCGGCCGCCTTGTAGCTGGCGATGCTGCGTTCAATGCTGAGGGCGTGACTGTTGTGGCCAAAGAGCGGGGCCAGGAATCCGGTGGTTTTGCTCCAGGGGCCGGCGTAGTCATAATTCATCACGCCTACCTGGTCCACGAGGCGCGCAATGGCGGCAAAATCGGTTCCGGCCAGCGCCTCCGGGGCCTGATCGACCGCGATGGAAAGCCGCAGGCCGGGGCGGACCGCATTGATCTGGCGACGAAATTCTTCCAGCAGAGCGCGGAAGTTTGCCGCATCCGCGGCCTGCGGCGACTCCCAGTCCACGTCGAAACCATCGAACAGGCCGGGTTCGCTGACACCGGGCGCGAAACGGCCGCGAATGAACGTATCGATGCAGGAAGCAACGAAGGCGCGGCGGTTTTCAGGTTTTGCGTCCTCGGCAAAGTCGTTGGCCTTGCCTTCGAGCGAAATCAGGATCTTCAGGCGAGGGTAGCGGCTCTTCAGTTCTTTGAGTTGGTGGAAATAGCCGCGAAACGGCGAATTGGAGTCGTCCGCCCGGCCGCTGACGCTGGTTTCGGCCGTGTAGGTGGTGTTGAGATCGGCGTTGGGATCGGCAAGCGAGCAGCGCGCGCCGCCCACTGCTCCCTGGGAATAATTGATCTGATCGAGGTGCGCGGCGCTGCCGTTCACCAGCAGCGTCTTCACGTAGTATGGCTGCGGGTTGTAGATTCCCCACTGCGGAAAATAGCCGACCACGACAGGACGGGCACCGTGCCCGCGAAGGGAAGACAGGCCAAACCCGGGTGCATGCTGCGGGCAGAGGGCAACGATGGCCAGGAGACAAGCCAGGACTCCCGGCTTCAACCGCGGGAAAAGGAATTCTGCCATGGTATCCCTTCTGACGCCAACTGGCGTGGAAATGGTTCAGGGCGCCGGAGAAAAACTGCCAATGCCAGTCTCAATTGGAGCGCGCTTCAAACCACGATCCGCCTGGTTTAGCGAATGCGAACTGGTCTCTGATTTAACCTATCGCGCAAATAGAGCCAAGATTTAACTCGAAGTTCGATCAGGATCGGACCTGTTTTTTTCGAGTCAGGCGCCTGATCCCCTTCAGATGGCGGGGGGCCCGGGCACACACTCCCCGGGGGGAGGAAGGTATAAGTCGCTTTGGGGTAGTAGTTTACGATTTCCCATCAGGGTGACGGAGGGTGGAGCGAGGAAACCGCGCCTGATTCAACCACGGCCCGCGTAGAATTCATCTAACAACTGGAGACTGGCTTGCGCTCGATGGAGGCGGTCCATACAGCGGAGGAAAATCGTGCAGTGTTCCCGATGCGGCTTCGTCGCTAACCAACCCAGCCCCTTCTGTCCTGGCTGCGGAACGCAGACCGGTCTCGCCATGCCTTACCCCAACATGCAGTCCGGATATCCTGCGCAAACGTGGCCCTTGCATCATCATGTGGCCCGGGCGCGGGGATTCAGCCAGATCTTCGGCATTCATCCAGGGATCGCGTTTCTGACCCTGATTGTGGACCTGATGCTGTTTGGCGGCGACGTGGTCACGGCGGGCGCCCTGCTCCCGGTATCGATCGGGGCGGGGGCGGTGCTGGGATATATCTCCTACCTTGCGCAACGGAAATGGTATGGCGATGACAAGGAAACGGCGATGATCAAGGCGTCGATTCTGGGGCTTTTGACGGCGATCCCGGTTCCCTTGCCCGCAGTGTTGTCATTGCCCGCGGGGCTGGTGGGGCTGATTCACAATCTGCGCAAAAAGTAAGGGCCATGGGCAAATTCAGGCCCTGGTCCTCTCCATCCTTTTCAGATGAGATTCGAAAAAAGGAAGGCACATCTCCTACTTGCGCCGGGGCGGAAGCTTGGCGGGCTTGAGGGGCGGCCGTTTGCCCTTTCCCTCACCGAAGTCAGGCGGCGTCGTCTCGTCGTCGTGCGGAGCAAAGAAGCGTACGCCTTCCATGTTGTGCTCTCCCATCACGTGCAGGCGGAGAAAGTTGGTGGACCCAGACTTGGTGCGGGTTCCAGCGACAATGGCAATGACCTCGCGCTGCCGCACGAAGCCCTTCTGCTCGAGCAATCGCTCCGCCGCATCGACCAGCGCCTCGGTGGTATTGATCTTGGGGCAGTAGATGGGGATTGTGCCCCACAGCAGGTTGAGGCGGTTGATGGTGATTTCGAGCGGGCTCAGCGCATAAATGGGCACCGAGGGGTGGTATTTGGAGAGGTGGCGCGCCGTGGAACCCGACTCGGTGAAAACGGCAATGCCGCGCAGATCGAGATCGTCGGCCGCGTGCGCCGTGGCTTCACAAATCGTTTCGGCAATCGACAGATGAGTGGCCCGGGTATGCGTCTCGGAAAAGGCGCGCTCCTTGATGTGGCGCTCAGCTTCGAAAACGATGCGGCCCATCATGGACACCGTTTCGACGGGGTATTTGCCGACCGCCGACTCTCCGGAAAGCATCACGGCATCGGTGCCATCGTAGACGGCGTTGGCCACGTCGGAGACCTCGGCGCGCGTGGGACGGGGGTTTTCTATCATCGACTCCAGCATTTGAGTCGCGGTGATGACCGGTTTGCGGTACTCGTTGGCGCGGCGGATGATCAGCTTCTGATAGGCCGGCACCTGCTCGGGCGGCACCTCCACGCCCAGGTCCCCGCGCGCCACCATGATGCCGTCGGCCACTTGCAGGATGGAGTCGAGATGCTCGATGGCCTGCGGCTTCTCAAGCTTGGCGATGATCCAGGTTTCCCCGCCGTAGGCGGAGACGCGGTTGCGCACCAGGCGAACATCCTCCGCGGTGCGGACGAAGGACACAGCGATGGCATCGACGCCGTTGCGGATGGCAAATTCAAGATCCTGGCTGTCCTTGTCGGTCAGGGAGGGAACACGCACCGGGATGCCGGGCAGATTGATGCCCTTGTTCTCGCCCAGCATGCCGCCGTTGATGATGTCGCAGACCACGTCGCCGTTGAGTACTTCATGAACGCGCAGTTCGATCAGGCCATCGGAAAGCAGGATGCGCGACCCCTGCTCTACATTTTCCGCCAGGGTT
Source organism: Occallatibacter sp. (assembly GCA_036489245.1). Lineage (GTDB taxonomy): Bacteria > Acidobacteriota > Terriglobia > Terriglobales > Acidobacteriaceae > Telmatobacter. Next base: position 5,219 of record DASXGD010000432.1, read on the forward strand.
TTGAATGTCGTGCCCACCAGCGAGGCCGTCCCGGGCACGTCGCGCGGGGTGATGGTGAGCCGGTGACCCGCCTTCAACAGCACCGGCAAATGGTCCCTCAGTTTGGAGGTGCGAATCTTGGGACCCTGGAGATCGCCGAGAATGCACAGGGGCTTACGCTCTTCGCGGCTGACCTTGCGGATCATCTGGATGAGGGCGAGCTTTTCTTCGTGTGTGCCATGGGAAAAATTCAGCCGAACGACGTCGACACCGGCGCGGACGAGATCGCGAAAAACCGATACGGTATTGGACGCGGGGCCAAGCGTGGCAACGATTTTGGCGCGGCGCTGAGTGACAGAGTCGTTCAGTGTCGATTCAGAAAGCGGCATGAATGCTCCAGGGGAAGTGCGGTTGGAGAAGAGGGAAGTTTTTTAGGGTGCGACCGGTTTCATTTTACACTGCGATGGTTCGACCGAATTCGCATCGGCCTTTGCATCCACCGTCCAGGTTCCGGTGACGCATGAATTTTCACAGGCCGGAGATGACAGGCGAAGATTCGTGGCTGGAAACCAGGCGTTCCTGGCGGGCGCGAAACAGAACCCCGTTCAATTCCGCGCCGAGCAAGGCGCTCAGGGAGGTGAGGTAGAGCCACACGAGGGTGGCAATGCCGGCGGCGAAGGAGCCATAAAACATGGAGTAGTCGGCCACGCGGGTCACGTACCAGCCAAAAAGCAGAGTGGCCGGAAACCACACAAAGGTGGCGCCGAGCGCCCCCGGAATTACCCACTTCCAGTGTTCACGGCGCTTGGTGCCGAAATGGTATAGGGCAGAAAGAACGGTAACGCTGGTGGCGCCGGCCAGCGTCCAGCGGACCAGTCGCCAGGAGAAAAGAACGACATGGCGCAACTCGTGATCCGAGTTGTTGATCATCCACACTTCAATTTGCTGGCCGAAGACCAGCAGCAGACTGGCCAGCCACAGAGGAACCAGGACAATGACGACGAGCAGCAGCGCCCGTCCCGCTCTTTCCCAGTAGCCCCAGTCTCCGCGCGGAAGCTGATAGGCGCGGCGAAACCCCTCCATGAGCGAAAGCATGAGCCCAAGGCCCGCGAACACGCTCAGGCTGGTGGCGGAAAAAAGGACCTGTGCCGAATACAGGTGGCGGGACTCCAGGGCCGACTCCAGCAGGTACATCGAGCCCGCAGGCAGGAACTGATCGAGGGAACTGCGGACGTCGTCGACAATCGCGGTGCCTGCCGGCACGGTGGCCAGGAGCGTGGTGACGACCAGAATGGCGGGGAAAGAAAACAACATGCCGGAATAAGCCGCGGCCTTGGCGGTGTTAAAGACGTCATGGTCCGTGGCCAAAACCAGCGCTCTTCGGAATTGGAGGAGAACGCGAACCATACCGGTCACAGCAACAGTAGAGCATGGACCGGCTCTCCTGAGACGGACAGACCGGCCAGGAGTATTGAATCAGCCACGATTCATGCAACGGGCCGCAAACAGAGTGGTTTGCCTAGGCGGGTTGCCGGGCCGGCTTCTCTATTTCTGCATGTCCTGATACGCGTGGACCCAGGCATTCATGAGGTCATCCAGGGTGACGCCGGGTTCCATTTTGCAGTTGGCGAAGGAGTCGTCCTTCTTTCCGCAACGCGCGACGACTTCTCCGTTGGTGTTATAGAGAGTGAGCCCCTCGGGCGGTTTGGGAACAGTGAGAAAGACGGGTTGACTGACCGGGCTGACAGCCTTGACAGGCGGGACCGGAGACGCGTTGGTGACAGAGGCCAAGACAATGAACGCAAGTAGACTGCCCATAACTGCTCCTGCGGGAAAGTTGTGTTTTTTTTGTTGTGACTCTATTCATAGCCCAAAACGGATGTTTATCTGTGAGATAAGACACTTTATCGACATTACGAAAGTTTGCTTTTGATTTTCAGCAAACTAAACGCGATCCGCGTCAGTTGTTTTTGGTTCGAGGGGTTGTGCGGAACTGCGGGGGAAACGGAGGACGCCGGGGCTGCGAGTGTGGCGTGAGTCCCTGACCGTCCCGGATCGAACGGTTTATCATGGCCGGGTTATGACTACCTGCCGGCGTCGATTCTTCGCCCTCGTCTGCACCGGGGGGCTGATCGCCCTCGGGGCCGCGGCTCAAAACAAGCCTGTTCCCAATGCCCAGTTAGCGGCCAAACCCCTCAATGCGCGGGTGGAATCGCTTCTGAAAAAAATGACGCTCGAAGAAAAGATCGGGCAGCTGGTGCAGTTTTCGGCAGGGTTTGCGACCGGCCCCGGAGCGGCGGCCTCGAACACCCGCTTTGAAGACATGGCGGCCAAGGGGCAGGTGGGCTCGTTCCTCAACGTGGTGGGCGCCGAGGCGACCAATCACTACCAGCACATCGCAATGGAAAAGACCCGGCTGCACATTCCGCTCATCTTCGGACTGGATGTGATCCACGGCGACCACACCGTGTTTCCGGTTCCCCTGGCAGTAGCGGCGAGCTGGGATCCGGCGGCGGCGGAACTGGTGGCGCACACCGGCGGGGTGGAGGCCCGTGCAGACGGAATTCCGTGGGTGTTCTCGCCCATGGTCGACATCGCCCGCGATCCGCGCTGGGGTCGCATCATTGAGTCCAATGGCGAAGACCCCTATCTGAGCTCGGCGATGGCGCGAGCGTGGGTGAGGGGATACCAGCAGGGCGATCTGACCAAGCCGGACTCGGTTGCAGTGAGCGTGAAGCACTACGCGGCGTATGGGGCAGCCATTGCGGGCCGCGACTACAACGCCACGGACATGAGCGACATCACGCTGCGCCAGGTGTATCTCGAGCCGTATCGAGCCGCAGTTGAAGAGGGAGCAGCCACCCTGATGAGTTCGTTTAACTCCATCAACGGCATTCCAGCCACGGCGAATCCGCTGACGCTGAACCAGATCCTGCGTAAAGAGTGGGGATTTGACGGGTTTGTGGTGTCGGACTGGGGCGCGGTGGCGGAACTGATCAATCACTCCATCGGCGACGGGCCCACGGTGGCGCGCAAGGCGCTCGAAGCCGGCCTGGATATGGACATGGAAGGCAATCTCTTCGGCACGGTGATTGCCGACCAGGTGCGCGCGGGCAAGATTCCTGAATCGGTGGTGGACGAGGCGGTGCGGCGCATCCTGCGGGTCAAATTTGCCCTGGGCCTGTTTGAACATCCTTACGTTGAAGCCGGGCCGGCATACGACGCGACCCCGGAACGCCGCGCTCTCACCCGCAAGGTTGCCGATGAGACGATGGTGCTCTTGAAAAACGATCCTGTCGAGGGCGTGGGGGCACTGTTGCCCATGACGGGCAAGGCAAAGAAGGTGGCCCTGATCGGGCCGATGGCCGACAATCAGCGCGACATTCTGGGGGCATGGACAGGCGGCGATCCGAAGTATGCCATCACGCTCCGCAAAGCGCTGAGCGATCGGCTGGGGGACAGCCTGTTATATGCGGAGGGCTGCGGTCTGCTGTCGGGCCAGGACGAGGTGACCCTCAACAAAGTGAACTTCGGCGGTTCCGTTGCGGGGAGCGGGGGCAGCGATGCGATTCCTGACGACGCGAAAACCATTGCCGACGCGGTTGAAACCGCTAAACAGGCCGACGTCGCGATCCTGGCGCTGGGGGAAAGCGCCAACTGGATGGAAGGGGAAGCAGCGAGCCGTGTGCACCTGGGCTTTACAGGCGCGCAGGAGCAACTGCTTGAATCCGTGGTGGCCACGGGAAAGCCGGTCATCCTGGTGGTGATGGCGGGGCGGCCGCTTGAACTGAAATGGGCGGCCGAACATGTGGCGGCAATTGTGGAGGCGTGGAGCCCCGGCACCGAAGGCGGCCACGCCATCGCCGATGTGCTATTCGGCGACGCCAACCCATCGGGCAAGCTGCCAGCAAGCTTGCCGCGCGCGGTGGGGCAGGAACCGCTCTATTACGCGCAGTTGCCCACCGGACGTCCGGCGGGCAACGCGGACCTTAGCCGCATGCCGACGAATTCGCTGGACAAGTTCCTGTCGCGGTACGTGGATGAAGAGAACTCGGCGCTGTTTCCGTTTGGCTGGGGGCTGAGTTACACCCGCTTCAGTTACTCCAAGCCGACCGTGAGCCGCGAGTCGGTTCCGGTGAAGGAAGTGGTGGGGGCGAGCCACTCGCCGGTGGTGAAGGTGGGCGTAGATGTGAAGAACACCGGCAGCGTGGCGGGAACGGAAGTGGTGCAGATGTACATTCGCAACACCAACGCGAGTGTGGAGCAGCCGGTACGCGAGTTGAAAGGATTTGCCCGCGTTCAGCTGGCGCCGGGCGAGTCGAAGCATGTGGAATTTCCCCTGGGCTTCGACGAACTGAACTTCTACAACGTGGAGGTTCGGCGCACCGTGGAACCGACGACGTACAAGATCTGGGTAGGCGGAAGCTCCCTGGCTACAGAGGAAACCAGCCTGAAGATTGTCGAGTGACGATGGCTGCGCGACGGATCAAGTCGGCGCCTTACATCGCCGTTACCTTGTCCGCGATGCGATCATATTCGGTCTTCGAGATCACGTGCTTTCTCACCATCTCGGCCGCCGTATCGTAGGGCCGGTTGTCTGCGATCCGATGCGCCGCTGCCTCGTCGATTCCGGGCAGTGTCTTCAGGTCATCCGTCGAGGCCTTATTGACGTTGATCGGGCCCTTCTGTTTGAGCCCGTCGGCCACGCCCTGGGCCACGGCCTTGGCATCTTTGGCCGCCGTGGAGGTGGCGTCGGCGGTCTCTTTTCGGATCTGGTCGGGACTGCGCTGCTGAGTGGTGCAGCCGGTTACAGCGAAGAGTGCAAGCGAAAAAGCGAGGGTCCATTTCATAGCTCCTTCGATGCATTCCCCAGCGTGTGGGCTTGTTCCGGCCCCGAATCGGTCCCCGCACCCTTTTGCGGCGCATACGACCCTGTTCCGCGGCCTGTGTACACTGTTTGCAGCCAGGAGGCCTCATGCAGACGCGGATTCAGGGCACGACGATGCCGGTGCTCGAAGTGCAGCTTGACCCCAATGAAAGCGTGTTTTCAGAGAGCGGCGAGCTTTCGTGGATGACCCAATCGATCCAATTGACCACCCACACGCAGATGGGCGGAGGCGGCGGCCTGTTCGGCGTCCTCAAGCGTTTTGCCGGCGGGGGCAGTATCTTCATGACCGAGTACCGGGCGTGGCAGTATCCGGGCGAGGTTGCGTTCGCCACCAAGGTACCCGGGCACATCGTGCCGGTGCAGGTGGGGCAGGGCTATGAGTATCTGGTTCATCGCCACGGATTTATGTGTGCGACCCCCCAGGTGACCATCGGGGTAGGCTTTCAGCAATCGCTCGGCGCGGGTATCTTCGGTGGCGAAGGATTCATCCTGCAAAAGGTGGGCGGCTACGGAACTGCCTGGCTGGAGCTTTCCGGCGAACTCATCATGAAGGACCTTGCCCCCGGTGAGATGATGCGCGTGCATCCGGGGCACGTCGGCGCCTTTATGTCCACGGTCTCGTTCCAAATCACTACCGTTCCCGGGATCAAGAACATGATCTTCGGCGGGGATGGAATCTTCCTTGCCCAGCTGGTGGGGCCGGGGCGCATCTGGCTGCAGACGTTGCCCATATCGCGCCTGGCGCATCAGATAAGCGAGTATCTGCCCCACAATGCCGGCCGCGAAGTTCCACAGGCTGCGGGCGCGGGCCTGATCGGCGGGATCGTGGGCTCGATTTTGAGCGGCAACGACAGCTAACAATCGGCCATCGAACGATGGGAGGGCGGCATAGACTTGCAGGAAATCGGCGAATGACCACGACCATCCGCTCCTCCCGCAGTCTTCGCGGCGACATCACGTTTGCGTTTGCGCTGGCGCTGGCCGGCTACGTAGTGTGGCTGATTCGCAGCGCCCTGGTCCTTTTCTACGTGAGCGCATTATTCGCGGTGGTTCTTCAGCCTCTGGTGCAGTTCATTGCCAACTGGCGCATTGGACGGTTCCAGCCGTTCAAGAAGGTGGCGATCTTCATCCTGCTCCTGGCCGTGGTCGGGGGGCTGATCGGGTTCGGATTTTTTGCCTTGCCGCCGGTCATCCGCGACCTGGAAGAGTTTGGCAAGGAAATGCCTCTGCGCCTGCCGCCCATCCTGGAAAGGCTGAGGAATATTCCGCTTGTTGGCCGCATCAATCTCACCGATCTGGCCGGGCGGATTCAGGACTTCGCGGGCCATAGCGCCACGTACGTTCTGCTTTCACTCAAGAACTGGGCCAGTTCGCTGTTCACCATCGCAATGGGGCTGATCCTGACCATTTATTTCGACCTCGAGGGCGACACGGCCTATCGCTGGGCGCTCTCATTCTTCCCGCCGCGGAGCCGGACCCGCCTGGACCATACGTTGCGACGGGCTGAAGTGCGCATGGGCCGGTGGCTCATCGGGCAAGGAAGCCTGATGCTCATCCTTGGCCTAGCGAGCACCGTGGTGTACCTGTCGCTTCACATACGTTATGCGTACGCGCTGGGCGCGCTGACCGGTCTTCTGAACATCATTCCAGTGCTGGGCTCGGCCGTTTGCATCGTCCTGGCATTGATGGTGGCGGCGGTCGATTCGTGGGGCCGCGTGTTCGGCGTAGCCATCTTCTACGTAGCCTACCTCTGGGTAGAGAACTCCTTCCTGACCCCGCGCATCATGAAATCGAGCGTCGACCTGCCGGGCCTGGCGATCATTGCCGCCCTCCTGCTGGGGGCCGAATTGCGGGGAGTCGTGGGCGCCATGGTGTCGGTACCGACGGCGGTGCTGGTGGCCGTGCTGCTGGATGAGTACCTGGTGAACAGGGACCCGGAGCCGTCGGGCGATCCCGAGCCGGCGGAGTGAAATGGCAGGTTACGGCAAGGTTAAGGCGGATATCTCACAACCCTTTGAAGGGTTGAGTCGCAGCTCGATCGAAATGATCGACTCACAGTTTCACAGTTTCACAGTACGGGGGGGAGGGGTACCCTCATTTTGTTCGAATTTATCCTCTGCAAGTTGCTGAACAAAATGCAGATATGCGCAGCCATCCCGCGAATATAAACGGTCCAAAAGGGCCGATTTTGGGTTTCTGACGGTTCATAACGAAGCCGAATTCTTTCAGTGCCCCGGGTTTCTTCCTCACGCCGCACCTCGCTTCCACCTCTAGTCTAGCAAACCGCTCGAAAGAAACTGCAAAAGCGGGCGCATTTTGCGCAATGACGAGACCAAGGCTGCGGGCTGCGAGAAATACGGGCCAGGCCCGGACGCAGCGCCCATGATCGGGCAAGAAACGCGAAGCGCTGATGCGACAGTCGGGCTAGGATGAGAAGCAAGTTCAGCCGATGACCGCTCCCTCGACAAGCCCGGCCCGCGCCACGGAGGTTCCCACCCTGAAGATCGTACTGGCCTTTGCCGGCGTGTACTTCTTCTGGGGTTCGACCTACACGGCGATCCGCATTGGCGCGGCCCAGATGCCGCCCTTCCTCCTCGCCGGGACAAGATTTCTGATCGCCGGCGCGCTGCTTCTGGCGTGGTGCCGCTGGCGGGGTTTGCAACTCCTGTGGCCGGGTAAAACGATGCTGCTCCTTGGCCTCATCGGTGTTCTGCTGCTCGGCGGCGGCAATGTCGGGCTGGTGTACGCTGAACAAACGGTGCCCAGCGGCCTGGCGTCGCTGATCGTGGCCGTCATTCCTCTCTACGTCGCACTGATCGAGATGCTGCTTCCCGGCGGCGAACCGCTGCCCGCACGCGGGTGGCTGGGCATGGCCCTTGGTTTTGCCGGACTGGTAGTTTTGCTGTGGCCCTCGCTGCGCACGGGCATCGCCGGCGACCGCACCCGCCTGTTAGCCATCGGAGCCCTCCTCGCGGGGGCGCTTTCCTGGGCCATCGGCAGCCTTCTGTCGCGGCGCGCACGCCTGCCCGCCAACAGTTTTGTTGCGGCGTCGTGGCAGATGCTTGCCGCCGGAGCGGTCAACACCGCGCTCGGCACGGCCCTGGGGCAGTGGCCGCAGTTTCACCTGAACGCGGCGGCTGCCGGCTCGCTCGCCTACCTCATCACCTGCGGCTCCCTGCTTGGATACAGCGGTTTCATCTACCTCATCGAACGCATCCCGGTCGCCAAGGTCTCTTCGTACGCCTATGTGAATCCGGTGGTTGCCGTCCTGCTGGGGATCGTCCTGCTACACGAGCGGCCCGCGGCGGAGGAATTTATCGGCATGGCGGCGATCCTGGTGGCCGTCTTCCTGCTCACCACCGCCCGTGTAACGGTGCGTGAAGCCCGGACCAGAGTTGAGGAATTGGACCGGGTGGCCGCGGAATGAGGCCAGGGCCTGTTGACATCCTAGGGCGTGTTAACACTATCTGACGGCTTCGACGATAAGAGCGAAAGTGAGAAAGCCCAAGAAGAGGGTGTCCAACTTCTCGAAGCGGGAAAAGATGCGGCGAAAGCCCTTGAGGCGACGGAAGAGCCAATCGATTTCGTTGCGCTTGCGGTACATAGCCTTGTCGTACTGCCAGGGTTCGAGCCGATTGCTTTTGGGTGGAACCACGGGAATGAAGCCAAAATCCAGCGCCAACTGCCGGGTTTCATCGTCCTCGTATGCTTTGTCCAGAATGAGGTGCAGCGGTGCGGGCAAGGGACCGATGCTACCCAGCAACTGGCGGCCCTCGACTGCGTCAGAGGCTTGGCCGGGCGAGAGCGCGAAAGTTATGGCCGTTCGCGCATTCGCGGCAACCATATGAATCTTGGTGGTCCATCCGCCGCGGGACTTTCCGATGGCTTGGGGTCCGTTTTTTTTAACGCACCGGTCCCATCCGGATGCACCTTCACGATGGTCGAGTCCATTTTGACGGCCTCGATCTTGATGCGCACGATCTGCTCTCGCTGTAACCGCTCAAAGACCTGGTCCAGAACACCGTTCTTGGACCAGCGATTCATGCGCGTATAGATGGTGTGCCAGGGGCCGAAGCGTTTGGGCAATCCGCGCCACTTGCAGCCTTGTTCGGCAACATACAGTAGGGCATTAAGAAACTGTAGGTTGGTCACCTTCACGTTGCCGCGTTGACGCGGCAACTCTGATTCGATCCGGCTAAATTGCGCTTCGGTGATCTCCACCTACTTACAATATCACCAAATCTCGATTAGTGTTAACACGCCCTAGTGAGCCAGACTGGTGCTGTTTCGCCGCCCGGTCCCTGATCGCCCATCAAATCGATCAATTCCGGCCTTGGAATCAAGCACACTTCCCTCGAAGCGTGATCGGGGCGAAGGAACAGGCGCATCTACGGCTGCGGATGCCCGGTTAATCCTGCCCCGCCGCACAAGGCGACTGGTGC
>DASXGD010000433.1:0-8842 GCA_036489245.1 Occallatibacter sp.
CAGTCCCGGTGGAATGGAATGCCCGCCCTGCTGCGTGTAAGGGTCACGAGCTTGGTTCGCATTGCCCGTCCGGAAGTCATACGCGCTGCCATGGTAGCTGTTGCTGCCCGACCGGGTCTGCGCCGTTACCACCGCGGATACTGCTTTGCCCAGCTCCGCATCGAAGTTCTGGGTCGTGATCTTGGTCTCGGTCACCGCATCCATGGCCGGATTGATGACGATAATGCCCAGGATCGGATCCTGGTTGTCGGTGCCGTCGAGTTCAAAAGCGGTTCCGCCGAAAGCCTGGCCGTCTACCTGGATCTGCTGCGAACCCTGGGGGTTTTCGTCAGCAGCGTGAGACCATCCCAGCTTCTGTGCACCAGGCAAAAGTAGCTGGAGGTTGGTGAAGTTCTGGTCGCCCACCGGAAGGGCGGAGATCTGTTGCTGGTCGAACACCGTGGCCACATCGGCGCGGTCTGTCTTCAGTTCCGGCTGCTGGTCGGCGTTGACTTCAACCGTCTCCGTCTGGCCGCCTACATCCATCATGGGATCGATGCGCGGCGCAGCGTCAGCTTCTACTTTGATGCCCTTGGTCTCGAAGGACTTGAAGCCCTTCAGCGTGACCTTGATGTCGTAAACATCGGGAATGAGGTGGGGAACACTGTAATCCCCGGATTCATTGGCAGTGGTGGTAACAACCGTGCCTTTGGATTCGTCGGTTACCGTAACGGTGGCGCCGGGTATGGCCGCCCCGCTCTTATCAGTCACCGTGCCGAAGATCGATCCGTAAACCGACTGGGCACGGGCCGGCGAAATAAGCAACAAATTCGCGCAGGCGAATAACGCCAGCGCGAGCGCTGTACGAAGAATTTTGTTCATGCGGTCTCCTGAAAAGGGCTTTCGTTTTTTTTTGTGTCAACTTGTCATGTGATCGCCGGCAGCCTTGCTGAACTGGCCGGCATGAAGGCTACCCCGCCGCAATAGCAGGGTTCGCGAAAATCCAGGAAGCAACCCCCCGAAACACATATACAGAAGAAAAAAACGGTTGTCCCAGAGCAACCAAAAACGATACTGAAACCGGCATGTGTATGTCAACGAACAAATCCCTCGCCCCAAGCGATCATAAGGCGAAAAACTCGCATCGAAATCGGGGAAACGATTACCAGAAATTGTCCGCCTCCGCGTCCCGGGCTGATCCTTCTAAACGCTTGGATACAAATGCATTTATATAAAGCGATTTAGCCATGAGTTTGTCCTCGAATTGCACCGGCGGTCCCCCATCGGAGGTCTGACTTCGGGAACTCTAAACCGCCCGTCTGCCGAGCCTCTTTGATGACTCATCTTTTGTCACGAAATGGACCGGGAGAGCGCCGCTTCGGTCTCAAAAAAAACATCTAGCGGGGAGAACACGAAACCTTCCCGGAGCGAATCTCCATGGCCAGGTTGTGCGCCTGCCCATTGTCAGGGGCAAATACCAGCAGGCGGTCCAGCGTACGAAGGGCTTCGGCCCGGTTGCCGGTCTCGCAGGCGACGATGGCCAGGTTCAGGCCCGCGCCGGTCTGCACCGGATCATGGTCAAACGCCGCCTTCCAAAGCTGCTCCGCCTCGGCATACTGGTGCTGCTTCGCCTTGATCAGGGCCAGGTCGCCCAGGGCCACCGAATCGAAGGGGTTGGCCTGCAAAGCTTGTTCATATTCGGCCGCCGCTTTGTCGGTGTGCCCGCTCACCTGTTCCAGAAATCCCAACTGGGAATGGAGTTCTGGATCCTTGGAGGCCCCTTTTTCCTCTTCCTCGTCGCGGGTCAGCAGCTTGATCGCTCGCCGGCCGGCCTCCTGGTCGCCGCGCTCCGCCATCTGCGCATATGCGAGACCGAACTCGCGATCTCGGGGGGTTGGACCTACGGCTTCCAGTTCCCTTCCGGCCGGGGTCGTGTCCAGCCGGGGCGTGATGTGTTTTCTGATCAGGTGATCGGTAACCTGTTCGTGCGCAATGTCGCTCGAGGCGGCCCGGGCCATGTGGCAGACGGTGCAGTCGAGATTCTCAGGGTGATGCGTAGCGGCGAAGGACGTTCCGTCCGACCCGGTCCGGCCGTGGCAACTCAAACAACGTTGCCGGTAAAAGGCTGCCCGATCCTCTTCCGACGGGCCTCCGTGCGGATCGTGACAAGTTGTGCAGGTCATGCGCTCCCCGGATTTCTTCTTGCATTCACTCGCCAACAGCGCCTCCCACTGGCTGGTGGCTCGGCCTCCCGATCCCGTAACCCCGCGGTAAACGAAGAACTGCGCGAAATCGAATAGATTATCTCCGGGCTTGAAGTCTTCCGGCCTGCGCCCCTGGCGATCGACCGCCGTTTGACCCTCGAGATGGCAGTTCAGGCATACGGAGTCGCGTCGCACCGGCTCGAGCGCGTCCAGTCGGAGCATAGGCAATTTGCCTTGGGAGGCCACGTGACCCGACCCGTTCCCGTGGCACGCCTCGCAGGCGATGCCGCCGAATGCAAAAGGAGTGTCGGCGTAATGGTTGCGTCCGTCGGGCAGCGACGATGCTGCACGGGTGGCATGGCAGTGAAGGCATCCGGGATCGACCGGCAGGGTCAGGGGCATCTCGCGGTCGACGAGATGATTGGGAGTCATGTCCCACACCCCTTTTTTGGCATACCAATTGATAGGAGATTCGAACCAGTAACCCTCCTGCTTAAACAGGTAGGTGCGCCCCCGTTTCCCCGATCCGATAAAGTAGAGGAATTCCAGGTGGCCGCTCAGACGATTGAAGGGCACGGCAGTGGCCGGCTCGGGTTTTGCGTCTGTAGCCCGGGGATGCGCTTCCCGTTGGTAGCTCATCCAGACTTTGCCGTTTTCCTCGTAGACCCGGTAGTGGATCCCTGAAGCCGCGTGCAGGAAATCGGCCGGGATCACTCCATCAATCGCGGGGCCACTGGCATTGGCCATCGGGGTTTGCTTGTATCGGTCATAAATAGCGCGGTGGCAAGAACCGCATTTGGCATTTGGATCTTCAGCGGCGCACACAAAGACCCCATGCCGGAAAAGCGTGCAACCAGCTACCAGCGCAACCAGGCGGAGCCCCAGGCACAGGGATCGAGACAAGAGACCGCACATCCACTGGCAATCGCCGCCGTTCTCGAAGTTTCGTTCGTAGTGACGTAAAATATGCGATGAAGATTACGAAGAGATAAGCGTATTTGTGACCAGATTCGACTTTTGCCATTAAGTTATTGGCCCGCAGAAAGCGAAAATCGGTCCACAGAAGCTACAATCAGCTCCGCACACATGAGTTACCCCCTGCGATTCGTCGTTGATCGACTCCCTACCCCCATCGGCGACCTGCTGATCGTCGCGGATGACGAAGGCAACCTGCGCGCGACGTTCTGGACCGATCACGAAGGGGATCTTCAGCGCGTGCTCAAGCGTCACTACGCGGGAATGCAGATCGAATTGCAGCCCGGAGCCGATCCGCATGGTCTCACGGGGGCCATCGCCCGCTACTTTGCCGGCGAGTTGCATGCCATCGATACGCTGCCCGTCGCGACCGCAGGCACGCCCTTCCAGCGCGAGGTCTGGGGCGCCCTGCGCGAGATTCCGTGCAGTACCACCGTCTCCTACGGAGAGCTGGCAACGCGGCTCGGCCGTCCTGCCGCGGTACGGGCGGTGGGCCTGGCCAATGGCGCCAATCCGATTGGCGTCGTTGTTCCCTGCCATCGAGTCATCGGCGCCAATGGCTCGCTCACCGGCTATGGGGGCGGGATCGAGCGCAAACGCTGGCTGCTGGACCACGAGCGCCAGATGCGCCTCTAGCTAAAGACAGGCTCCACGAAAATCCGAGCCCCATCCTTTCGTTTTTTTTGGGTGAAAGGGTGGGAAACTACAGAAGCAGGCTGTCAGCGTTGGCGCAGGCGCACCAGCAGCACGCCCTGCCGGGGAAGCGAGCCTGGATCCAGGCTTGCCTTTCCGTTGCGCACCGGCAGCGAGATGCCGGACACTGTCTGATCCAGCGCTCCTGCCTTTTCCAGTTCGCTCTTCTGCTCCGGCGTAGGCCCCGCAGGCCCACCCATTTGTTGCCACGCGCGATACGCATTGCTGTGGGTGGCGTCCATGCGGTACTCGGAGGCCATTGCGGTTCTGCCGCGCAGGCCGTCGAACTCGAGACGGATATGAGCCGGTTCGGCGGCGACATCGGCGTCGTGGTAATTCCAGATCAAGACATCCAGTTCCGAGCCGTTGCGCGTGGCAACCGCATTCACATCGGGGCGGCCGGCAACGCTGTTGGCCACCACATCACCCAGGGGTAAGGCTCCGCTGCTCTCGGAGTTGAGCCACGCCGCTTTCTCGATCGGCCCGCCGCCTCCCAGCATGCCGAACATGCGGAATACATTGAGCACCGCCTTGTCGATGCCGTCGGTGGCCAGTTCGCGGAATCCGGCGAATGCCGGCTGATCCTCGAACTCGAACGCCCAGGTAACGGCGCCCTGCACAGTGAGGCCGTATTTGCGGGCAAGTTGGTAGGTGCGCACCGTGGCTTCGGCCACGCTGACGCCATAAAGTGGCCCGTTGCGGTAGCCGTTCTGGCTCCCCTGGCACGCCGCGCAGCCTTCCGGATCACTCTCCCCGAGGATGATGGGAGTAGAACGCCATTCGGGATATGCAGAGATCACCTGCATCCCGCGCTCGACCGCGCGAAGCTGGGTGCCCACGCTCATAACCACATGGCCGTTCGCAAATTTCGGATGGCCTTTGGGATGGTAGCTGATGAAGTCAAGCGGGGCTCCGCTGGCACCGGTCGCGGCGTTTTTCCCGTGCGCGCAGTGTTCCAGAAACTGGCGCAGAAACGGCTCCGAGTGGTCGCTGACGCCAGTAGCTTCCGGGCCGCCGACGTTGGCCTCAGGCATTGCCTTGCGAATCGCCGCGGTTGTCAGGTCGTAGAGGCGGTCGTATTCCTCCGGCGTGCCGTGCCAGTAGCCGATGTCGGGCTCGTTCCATACCTCCCATAACCAGTTCGCAGTCTGGCTGCCATAACGGTCGCGGAGGTGGGTCGCGTAGGCCAGAACCAGGTTTGACCATTTGGCCTCATCCCTGGGCGGGTAGGTCCAGCCGGTGAAGATGTCACCCTTCGGAAAGCTATGCCGGTACGGCACCGGATGCGTCGACAGCGCTTCGGGCATGAAACCGATTTCCACCAGCGGCCGCACGTGAGCTCCCACAAGGGCGTCGAAGATGCGGTCGGTGATGGTGAAGTCGTAGACCGGCGTCCCATCCGGCTCTTCGGTGTAGACGTTCGTCGAACCCCACTTCAGAGAGCCTTCGCCGTTGCCGGTCGTAAACAGGTTATGCGGTCGAAAATAGACCGGCACGGGGCTGAGAGCGGCCACTTCGCCCAGCAGCTTTTTGCCGTTGGGGGCGTAGATGTAATTGGGCTCATCGGCGCCGAAGTAATTCCATATGGGAGTGTAGGGACCGGTCGGCTGGCCGCCGTGGACGTGGATGAGGACGGGGACAGGGCCGGGGACCGAAGGTGGAGGGCCCTGGGCCGGAAGCACGAGAGCTGTCGAAATCAGGAACGCCGGAAGGCGGGAACTGCTCATGCCGTCAACGATAAAGCAATAGATTGGGAGTCGGACGGACGGCCACTCTCTGGTCTCAACGAAACCCGGGGCCACCCCGGTTAACGGCCTTGTTCGATCCGCTCCCAAATCAGTTTTCGCTCGTGATCTTCGCCCATCTCGTGGGTGCTCGCCACCAGGGTCAACCGGTTCCCGTCAAGACTGAGCCGCCGCGTGGCCTCTGTGTCCCGTTCTCCCGGATAAAGCGACTGCTTGATATGGTGGGTGACAGTCGTCCCCGCCGCGTCAATTGTCCACGTACCGTAATACGCGTAGAAGCCGTCAATCGCGGCCGACTTTTCTGCTGCGGCTGAGTGGGCGAACTTCTCCCGGGAGCTTGCGGCAGGCACTGAGGGCGCGGGGTCTGAAACGATTTCGACGCTCATCCAGCCGCTGCGGTCGTAAATCAGAAGGCCCTGGGGATGCTTGCCGTAGAACGGGTAAATAATCTCGCCGCCGGGGCGAATGGTCTCCACGCTGACAAGACGCCAACTGCCGGCCAGGGCTTCAGCCGTGGTGGGGCCGGACGCTTTGGTTGACCCCTGTGCCGAAGCAGGGGTCGTTCGAATCGCGGGATTGAACATGAGGAAGGCAAGAAGCAGGTATCTCACCTGTGGCATAGCTCCTCCTTGGATCAAGCATGTGAACCATGGTGCGTATTTGCCGGGATGGCGAGAGCCACAAAGTGTAACCCAGGCTCCACTCACCGGCGGGGGACCGGTTCGTCGATGCCTGGGTACGCTCTGAAGCTTGGGTCTGTTAACAGGCCCTGCGTTATGCCGTCGCCGCGGCCAGTTCCGTCGCGTGGGAGTGTTCCTTCTCCACCTGCGCCAGGGCGTCTTCGAGGATATCGAGGGCCACCGTTGCTTCCTGCTCGCTGACCACCAGCGGTGGGCACAGGCGCAGGGAGGTTTCCCCGCAACCCAGAATCATGAGGCCGCGCTCGAACGCCAGCGTCTCGATGCGATTGCGCAGCACCGTGGCCGGCTCCCGGGTAGCCTTGTCTTTCACCAGTTCGATGCCGATCATCAGGCCTCGGCCGCGCACCTCGCCAACCAATGGATGCGTTTCCGTCCACCGGTACAGGCGCTCGAGCATCTTGCCGCCGACATGCGCTGCATTGGCGATGCCTTCGCGCTCAAGAACATCCACGGTCGCCAGCGCCGCCGCAATCGAAACAGGATTGCCGCCAAACGTCGAAGCATGGGACCCCGGCACCCAGTTCATGACGTCGGCGCGAGCCATGCACACGCCCAGCGGCATGCCGCTGGCGATGCCCTTGGCCATGCAGACGATGTCGGGCTCCACGCCGGAGTGCTCGATCGCCCACCACTTGCCCGTTCTTCCCGCACCGCTCTGGACCTCATCCGCAACCAGGAGAATGCCGTGGCGCGTGCAGATAGCGCGCAGTTCCTTCAGGAAGTTGTCGGGCGCGACCACGTAGCCGCCTTCGCCTTGGATGGGCTCGATGAACACAGCCGCCACTTCTTCCGGAGGCAGAATGGTCTTGAACAGCTTCTCCTCGATGTAGCGCGCGCAGCCCAGGCTGAACGCTTCCTCTTCCTGGGGGCCTCCCGAGCACCCGCGATACGTGTAGGGATAGCGAATATGCGTCACGCCGGGAACCAGCGGCGAGAAGCGCCGTTTCTGCTGCGGCTTCGATCCCGTCAGCGACAGCGCGCCCATGGTACGGCCATGGAACGCACCAAAGAAGGAGATGATTTGCTGGCGCCCGGTGTGATAGCGGGCCAGCTTGAGCGCGCACTCGATCGCCTCCGCACCGGAGTTGCCATAGAAGAAGCGATGCGGCCCCGGCATCGGTGCCACCGCCGAAAGGCGCTCAGCTAGGTCCGTGAGCGGCTCGTTGTAGAAGTCGGTGCCGGAGATATGGATCAACTCGGCAGCCTGCTTCTGAATGGCGGCCACCACTTCCGGATGGCAATGGCCGGTTGAGGTCACGGCGATGCCTGCGGCGAAGTCGAGAAACTCGTTCCCGTCCACATCTTCCACGCGGATCCCGCGGCCCCGCTTGGCCACCAGCGGATATGAGCGCGTATAACTGGGCGAAATCAAACGGTCGTCCGCAGCCACCGCGGCGCGGGCCTTGGGCCCCGGAAGCGAACAAACCAGCTTGGGTCCGAATTGGGCATGCAACTCTTGCTTGGTCATCTTCGTGTCTCCTTGACGTCTGATCTGGACGTCGGAACAGGACGTCGAATCAGGACGTGTGCAGTAATGCGGCCGCTCGCTTCTGATGATTCGCAGCGCGCATCCCAGCTATGCGCGGGACCGATCAACTTACGGGGATGGAGCAGGCGGGAACTTCGGCGGACCTGGTGCTAGTCGCCGCCGAAGAGGCTAGGTCGCGTGCGCGTCGGCAAAACACGCAGATGGCGGCGCGGGCAAATGCAACGGGCGCGCGACCCTGACCAGCGTTTCGACACCGGCAGCGTCATCGTTCCATTGAAGGCATGCTTGTGCATGGAAAACCCGCTTGGGCAGAGGATACCACGCGCGTTGCTCGATTTTCCATGGGATTCGAACCGCATCAAGTTACTGGTGACCTGCAGTAGCGTCAGCGCGCAAGTTCCAACTGCGTCATTGCGCGATTTTGCCGGCAACGAACACCCTCTTGACGTTGGCCCTCCCCACCTGGCTTGCTATGGGGATCGCCGGGCTATCGCATGTTGCGGCATGGACGTTTGTGATTTGGGGCTCGTTGCACGGCCGCCGAGGAGATGACGTTCCAGCAGGTTCCACGAAACTGCTCCGTAAGCCAAGGTGAGACCGAACGCAACCAGTGCATTGACCCAAATGCCGTGGAATTCTTTGTTCACAAGAAATCAGCACTCCAATGTGGACAAGGTACATGGAGTAGCTGATTTGACCAATGTAGATGAGGGGGCGGATGCACCGCCAGCCGACCTTCCAACCACTAGAGCATAGAGCATGATGCCTGACAGATGATCAGGGTGGATTCGTAGTAGAGAACAGGATGCACCATGCGGAGACTCTCGGTCGAAACCCAGCGGTGCAACGAAGGGAATCAGCAGTCCAATCACGACCATAGCGGGAGCTAGTTTTGCTCCCCACCTTTTGATGCGCGGGCGATTGCTGCGCCACTCCAGGCATAGAAAGCCGCCAACTGCGAGCAGGTCCATGCGGAAAGGCGTAAGCATATAGACCGGCCACTTATCTGCGAAGTGCATCGAGCCGCGAAGCAGGGGCGCCAAAACGATGAGGAAT
>DASXGD010000457.1:0-6935 GCA_036489245.1 Occallatibacter sp.
AGACCGAGGACGCGCTTGTCGGCCAGGAAGGTCGGCACTTCGCCATCCGCGATGCGCTGGGCCAGGCCTTCGACGATGGCCGTCTTGCCAACGCCCGGCTCGCCGATCAGCACCGGGTTGTTCTTGGTGCGACGGCACAGGATCTGGATCACGCGCTCGAGCTCGCCATCGCGACCGACCAGTGGATCCAGATGCCCGTCCATCGCGGCCTGGGTTAGGTCGCGGCTGAACTCGGCCAGCAGACTGGACTCCCGCTGGCGCTGCTGCGCCGGGGCCTTCTCCTGGGTGACGCGGGCCAGTTCATCGCGAATCTGGGCCAGCTTCAGGCCGCGTTCCTGCAGGATCTCGGAGGCGAAACACTTTTCTTCGCGCAGCAAACCGAGAAGCAGGTGTTCGGTGCCGATATGCTTGTGCCCCAGGCGCTCGGCCTCCTCGGCCGCATAAGCCAGCACCCTCTTGCATTCGTTCGAAAGCGGAAGGTCGACCGAGGTCGAGACCTTTTCGCGGATCGTGGTATGCGCCTCGATCTGCTTGCGAATCGACTCCACCGAGGCGTGCGAGCGCAGGAAACGATTGGTCAGTGCCTTGTCTTCGCGCAACAGGCCGAGCAAAAGGTGCTCGGTCTCAATGTAGGGCGAACCAAACTGGCTGGCCTCATATCGCGCGAAGAAGATGACGCGCCGTGCCTTCTCCGTATAGCGTTCGAACATATATTTCTCCCTTTACCCGGGCTCTCGGGCCGGAGTAGCCGTCCGGTATACCAGCACCCCAGCGACGTAGACCTATCGCTGGGGACCGCGGCTTCCGGCCTCGGCTCAACCCGCTCGCGCCCTCACTCGCTTCGCCGCCCGAGGTAATCGAATAAAAATCCGGCCTGCCTCAGAACAGCACTTTGAGATGGTCTTCGGAAAACTTCCGATCGCTTCCTGGGCGGCAACCAATGCCCCGGTAGCTTCCATCTGACCTCTGACGAGCCGTAACGGATGGGAAAATCCGTTTCAAGCCCGTTTCCCTGCTACAGTATGAGACTCATTTCGCACCCGTAATGCTGCTTTTTCCGGGTTCGATTTCTTCCAAGTGGTTCGCTTTAGAGACGGTTGCTGACACTCGCAACCGTCCACCCTCAAGCCGCAAAACCCGTGAGCAGCGCGCCGCGAGGTCCATATTGTGAGTTACAACAACCGAGGTTAAGTGATAGCTTGCGTGCAGTCGTTGAAGTAGATCAAACACCAGCACTGCGTTGCTTTCATCCAGGTCCCCGGTGGGTTCGTCGGCCAGCAGGACCCGGGGGCGATTGACCAAGGCCCGCGCCAGGGCTACGCGCTGTTGTTCGCCGCCGGAGAGTTCGCCGGGCCGATGTTCGCGCCGGTCCTCCAACCCCACTTCTCTCAACCAGTTAGCCGCCAGCGCCATGGCTTCCCTCCGGGATTGGCCTTGAGCCAATAGCGGCATGGCCACATTTTCTTGCGCCGTAAACTCCGGCAGGAGGTAATGAGCCTGCCAAACGTAGCCGATGGTGCGATTGCGGAAGGCCGCAGCCTGCCGGGGGTTGAGTTCTGCCACGTTGGTAGACGCGCAGTATACCCTCCCCGCGGAGGGCGCATCAAGGGCGCCGAGGATGTGCAAAAGAGTGCTCTTACCCGCGCCGGATTGACCCACGATCGCAACCAGTTCACCGGTCTGGACTTCAAGGTTGAGATTTTGGAACAGCGTCAGCGGCCCGCGCGCCGTAAGGTATGTCTTTTCCAGATCCTGTACCTGGATCACTGCCTCCGCCCGCCGCGGTTGGGGCCATAGCTCCGGGTCCCGTATGGAGCGGGAGGTGTGGGCGGGAGCCGCTGGAGGAGGTTCTGTCATCCGTTCCTTCTATTTTAACGAGCCCCGCCACCACTACCCGGCCTACGGGGCTGACCCCCGCTCGCGCCATGGAATTGGTGGGACGGCGCCTACATGATCGCCAACGGTAAGACCAATGGCCATGCCACATTCGAGCCAGACGGGACCCCGACGGCGCCAGACCGACAGCGAAGCACGGGACGTTTCCAGCCGCCGGGTCCTTTGACAACCCAGATTCTCCAAGAGCGCCTTCGTGACCATAACTGGCAATAATGCCAGTGTCCTCACGAAGGTTGGAGATTTTACTTTTGATCTGCCCGCCTGCTCATGCTGATGTGTTCCGTAAGAGCGAGGCGTTTCACCAACTGTGCAGAAGAGATTCTTCATCATGCCAGCCGAAACAAGCGAACCCGATTGATCTACAGGATGGAGCTGACCGATTATGGCGAATTCTCCCACCGAACATCCGCTAGCTCGACCATCTCCGAGCAGCCCCATCGAGGTCATCACGAGCCCGTTTGTCCGCTTCGCCAAAATGGGGGCGGCCGGAGGCATTGTGCTGCTGGTGAGCACGATCGCGGCGCTCGTATGGTCCAATTCCCCCTGGCACGACAGCTATCATCAGTTTTTCGAAACCGACGTTACCATCGGATTTGGCAAACTGACGCTATCCGAGAACCGGCACGAGTGGATCAACGACGGGCTGATGTCGTTGTTCTTCTTTCTCGTAGGACTCGAGATCAAACGCGAATTCCTGGTGGGCGAACTATCGTCTCTCAAGCGGGCGGCGTTTCCCTTTATGGCGGCGGTGGGAGGAGTGATCGTGCCCGCGGTCCTCTTTCTCACGATTGCCCGTGATCCCTCCATCCAAAGAGGCTGGGCTACTTCGATCGCAACCGACGTGGCGTTTACCCTGGGATTGATCACCTTCTTCGGATCGCGCGTCCCGACGGCCCTGAAGGTCTTCGTAACCGCCCTGGCCATCGTTGACGACATCATTGCCGTGCTGGTGATCGCGATCTTTTACACCGCTGAGATCCACTACGTCAGCCTGGCCATGGGTCTGGCTGGTGTGCTCGTATCGGCCCTCGCCAACTGGATGGGAATTCGAAGGCCCGTGATCTATGCGGCGATTGGTGTCTTTGTCTGGTGGGCAGTGCTCAACTCCGGCGTGCATGCCACGATCGCGGGCATCCTCCTGGCCTTCACGATTCCTGCGAAAACAACCATGGAAAAATCGCACTTTGTGAAGCAGGGCCGCTGGCTGCTTGACCAATTGGAAGCGGCGCAACCGAACTCACATGACGAGCATTCCATCCTTCACACGCTCGAACAGAATGTCGAGCTGGTCGAGTCACCGCTCTATCGCATCGAGCACGGACTTCATCCCTGGATCAGTTTTCTGGTGATGCCCCTGTTTGCCCTGGCCAATGCCGGTGTCAACTTTTCCGACACCGGCACCGGGGCCATCACGCATCCGCTCAGTCTCGCGATTTTCTTCGGACTGTTCGTCGGCAAGCCGGTCGGCATCTGGCTCAGTTCCTTCCTGGCCGCCAAAACCGGAATCGCAACGCCGCCCGCGAACCTCTCCTGGACACAGTGTTTTGGGGCGGCATCGCTGTGCGGAATCGGGTTCACCATGTCGCTCTTTGTTGCGGAACTGGCTTTTGATGATGTCTCTCTGCTGAGCATTTCCAAGGTTGCGATTCTGGGCGCGTCCCTCGCAGCGGGGATTGGTGGCAGCGTCCTGCTGGTCTTATCCACCGGAAGTGCAACCGCGCAGGAAACGCAAGACGCGGCCTGACAGGTCCGGAGGCTACCGTGAGGTCCTCTAGCGAACTTCCGGATCGACGCTGGCGGAATTGAACGAAGGGCCCAGGGTGTTTCCGGCTTCGGCGAACCGCATTAACGCCACATACACGCCTCCTGCCATAAAGAAGCCAACGAACCAGGCATAGTCATAAAGGAAGTGCAGCGGCCGGACCGCTAACCCGACGAGGGCAACCACAACGCCCAAAGCCAGGGCAACAATGGCGCGGGGATTGATGCCCTTCGCATAGTAATATGCGCCCTCGCGGTGATAAAGCGAGTTCACGTCGAGCTCAGTTTTGCGGATGAGGAAATAATCGCAGACCATGATGCCGGCCACGGGTCCCAGCAGTCCCGAGTAGCCCACCAGCCAGCCGAAGATGTAAGCGTCGGGCGTGGCGAGCAGTTTCCAGGGACACATGGCGATGCCCAGAAAGCCGGTGATGAGCCCTCCGGTGCGAAAGCTGATGAGCCGCGGATAGAGATTTGAAAAGTCGTTCGATGGCGATACGACGTTGGCGCCGATATTGACGTTGAGCGTGGCGATCAGTATGGCGATCAGCGCCACAAAGGCGACAACCGGCTGATGAAACGCGCCGATGAGCTGAATGGGATTCCAGATGGGATGGCCGAAGAGGACCGCCGACGCCGATGTAACGGAGATGCCGACGAAGGTATAGAGCGCCATGGCGACGGGCAGTCCGAAAGCCTGGCCCCAGGCCTGCGACGTCTGCGATTTGGAATAGCGCGTGAAGTCGGGAATGTTGAGCGCGAGCGTCGCCCAGTAACCCACCATGGCGGTGAGCGATGGAAAGAAAACCCCGAGAAATTCGCCCGTTGAATGGAACTGACTCGGCGTCGAAAGCATGGTGCCAAAGCTGCCTGCCTTGATGCGCATCCAGATCAACAGCAGCGCAGCCATGATGAACATGAACGGCGCGCCGAACGCCTGCAAATGCCGGATCGATTCGACACCGCGCCAGACCACAACCATATTCAGCAGCCAGAAGAAAAGAAAGCTGGTCCACAGCACCCCGGGGTTGCCGCCCAGCGAGGGCCAGATCACCACCAGCATCGAGTCGATCGCCTGCCCCCCGATCCACGATTGAATGCCAAACCATCCGCAGGCCACGATCGCGCGCAGAATGGCGGGAAGGTTGGCGCCGCGGATGCCGAACGGCGCGCGAATGAAAACGGGAAACGGAATGCCGTACTTTGCGCCGGCATGCGCGTTGAGCAGCATGGGAATCAGGACGATGAGATTGCCGAGGAGAACGGTGCCTACAGCCTGCTTCCAGTCCATGCCCTTGGCAATGAGCGAAGAGGCCAGCTGATAGGTGGTGATCTCCATCGACATGGAGAACCACAGCGCGATGTAGTTGTACAAACCCCAGGTGCGCTGAGCCGGCGTGGTGGGGGCCAGGTCACGGTTAGAGAGAGATGGGTCAACTACACTCAAATGGTTCTCCTGGCCTCAATGTCCTGCAGACCGACCAACGAAACTCCGTGCCCCATCCTTGCGATTTCTTTTTGGCGCAAGGGTGGGAGACCACGGACCTCCCGTCGATCTGTCGTCCGGCGTTTCGTTCAGCATGACAAATCCGAACCTGCGAACAGTTGACAAAGATCATGGAGCACACTATTTCCAGGCACCGCCGCGCGCTTCCCTCCGCAGGTAATTCCCGCGTCCCGGCTTACCAACAAACTCCCCTTTCGAAACGATCAGTTCTCCGCGGGAGTATACGTCGCGGGCATTGCCGCGCACATGGAAGCCCTCAAACATGGAGTAGTCCACGCGCATATGATGTGTCTTTGCGCTGATGGTGTGCTCCTCAGCCGGGTCCCACAACACAATGTCGGCGTCGCTGCCTGGAGCCAGCACGCCTTTCCTGGGATACATGCCAAAGATGCGCGCGGGGGCCGTCGCAACAATCTCCACAAAGCGGTTGAGGCTCAGATTCCCCTGCCCGACCCCGTGATGATGCAGCAGTTGCAGGCGGTTCTCGATACCCGGACCGCCATTGGGAATCTTGGTGAAATCGTCTTTGCCCAGGGCCTTCTGGTCTTCAAAGCAGAACGGGCAGTGGTCGGTGGAGACGACCTGCAGATTGTCCGTGCGCAGGCCGTCCCACAGCTTGGGCTGATTGGCACGCTCGCGCAAAGGCGGGGTGAAGACATACTTTGCGCCTTCCCATCCCTTATCGACCATGTTGTCTTCGAGCGAAAGCAGGAGATACTGCGGGCACGTTTCGGCAAACGCCGGCAGGCCGCGGTCGCGCGCTTCCCTCACCTGATTGAGCGCGTCTTCACTCGACAAATGCACGATGTAGATGGGCACCCCGGCCATCTCCGCCATCGCAATCGCGCGATGCACCGCTTCCGCCTCGGCGCGCGTGGGCCGCGTGAGCGCGTGGTAGATGGGCGCGGTTTTCCCCTCGGACAGCGCCTGCTGCACGATGACGTCGATTACGGAGCCGTTCTCGGCGTGCATGCAGATCAACGCGCCGTTCTTGGCGGTCTGGCGCAGGGCCTTGAAAATGGTGGCATCGTCAACCATCAGCACGTTGGGATAAGCCATGAACAGCTTGAAGCTGGCCACACCCTCGCGCACCATGTCGTCCATGTCTTCGAGGCCGGCGTCGGGCAGGTCGGTGACGATCATGTGCAGGCCATAGTCAATGCAGGCTTTGCCCTCGGCCTTCTTCCACCACGTATCGAGAGCGGTACGCATTTTCGTGCCTCGTGCCTGGATGGCAAAATCGACAATTGTTGTCGTGCCGCCGATCGCGGCCGCGCGCGTGCCGGTCTCGAAGTCATCGGCGGACCTGGAGCCGCCGAAGGGCATGTCGAGATGGGTGTGCGCATCGATGCCGCCG
Organism: Occallatibacter sp.; assembly: GCA_036489245.1. Lineage (GTDB taxonomy): Bacteria > Acidobacteriota > Terriglobia > Terriglobales > Acidobacteriaceae > Telmatobacter. The sequence continues at coordinate 6,522 of DASXGD010000457.1, forward strand.
GGAATCAGCAGCAAGCCGCTCGCATCGACAACGGTCTGCGCCGCGGAAGTGGGAATGCCCGCGCGGATTTCCTTGATGGTCAAGCCGTCGATCAGCAGATCGGCCTTGACGGTCGAATCGGCGTTGACGATGGTTCCATTCCGAATGAGGACTGATGCCATGAGTTATGCCTTCGTCTTTCAAAAAGTCATCCAAACACGTTGTCATCCTGAGCGGAGTCCGCCGCGGCGGACGCAGTCGAAGGACCCGCGGTTGTTCTTGCGGTTGCATTTTCAATTTCGACACTTCACGCCTGATTCGGGTCCGTCACGCACGCCGCCCCGTGCGTACGCTCCTCCCAGCTCTCCGAAGCGAGTCCGTTCTCGACGCGAACCATGGTGATGCACTCGTCCACTGGGCAAACCAGCGAGCACA
>DASXGD010000490.1:0-4304 GCA_036489245.1 Occallatibacter sp.
CATCGCCGAGGCCTTTCGCGCCGCGCGCGAAAGGGATATCCCGGTGATTGCCGACGGCGGCATCAAGTATTCCGGCGAGGTCACCAAAGCCATTGCCGCCGGAGCTAGTTCGGTCATGATCGGCTCGCTCTTCGCGGGGGTTGACGAGAGCCCTGGCGAGACCATTCTGTACCAGGGCCGAAGCTTCAAGAGCTATCGCGGCATGGGTTCGCTCAGCGCTATGAGCCAGGGCGGAGGCGAACGCTATTTCCAGAGCACCGCCGATCTGGCCGTCGCCGAATCCGGGGGTGAAGGCGTGGTTCAGCGTGAGCGCAACGGCCAGAATCGCCTGGCTAAGTACGTTCCCGAAGGCATTGAAGGCCGGGTACCTTACCGTGGGCCTCTCGAATCGATGGTCTACCAGCTTGTCGGCGGCCTGCGTTCCGGCATGGGCTATCTGGGGTGCAATTCCATTCGTGAGCTTCAGGAAAACGGGCAGTTCGTGCGCATCTCCGGCGCCGGCCTCCGCGAAAGCCACGTGCACGACGTCATCATCACCCGCGAGGCTCCCAACTACCATGTGGAATGACCGGCGTCACTGGGTGTTCTGGGTAAGAACCTGGCTGCCAGTCGCTCTCGGAATCGCCATGATCGCGTTTGAATCAACCGAGTTCATGGGAGCCGACCACACCAGTGGCCCTTTGCGTGCCCTTTACGAGGCCATCTTCGGGCACATAACAAATCGGCGCTGGGATTTGATTCATCACTACATTCGCAAGTCGGGTCACTTCATCGGTTATGGTTTGATCGGACTCGCCTGGCTGCGCGCGTGGTGGATGACGCTTCCCCATTCGCGCTTCTTGACCGACGCCACGTTGGCCCTGCTGGGAACGGCGCTCATCGCCAGCGCCGACGAGTATCACCAGTCCTTCTTGTTTAATCGGACCTCGTCACCCTGGGATGTGCTGCTGGATTGCACGGGTGCCATCACCCTGCAGCTTCTGGTTTACGTCTTCATGCGGATTCGCAGGCCGAAGCACCTGGCCCGCGCCGCCTGAGCTGGATTTCTCACACGCTTCGAGAGCACGAGTCGTGGCTCGCCCGAAACGATGCGCAAAACCCTGACGAAGGCCGCGGACTGCGAGAGATTCGCGGCCTTCGATCAGTCCTTCTACAACTCGATCTTGACCGGCCAGCTCTTCCAGATATCAGCGCAGTAGTCGCGGATGCTGCGGTCAGATGAGAACTTACCGATCCGGGCTACATTGAGCATCGACATGCGCGTCCAGCGGTCACGGTCGCGATAGGCGGCGCTGACGCTGTCCTGGCAATCGATGTAGGACTGGTAATCAGCCAGCAGCATGTAGTCGTCGCGGGTGAGCAGAGACTGCAGCAGTGGCTCGAACAGGGTCCGGTCGCCGTGCGAAAACTGCCCGTTTGCAAGGGAGTCCAGGACTTCGCGGAGTTTGGGGTTGGTTTCGTAATATGACCGTGGGTTGTACCCTTCGCCCTTCTTCTGGACGACCTCGGGCGTAGTCAGTCCGAAGAGAAAGAAGTTGTCTTCTCCCACTTCTTCGCGAATCTCAACATTCGCGCCGTCGAGCGTACCGATGGTCAGCGCTCCGTTCATGGCAAATTTCATGTTGCCCGTGCCGGAGGCCTCCTTTCCGGCCAGCGATATCTGTTCGGAAAGATCGGCGGCCGGATACACACGGTGCCCCAATTTCACGTTGAAGTCCGGCAGAAACACAACCTTGATGCGGTCGCGCACCAGCGGATCGCCATGGACCACAGAAGCCACTGAATGGATCAGCTTGATGATGAGCTTGGCCATCCGATAGCCCGGCGCGGCCTTGCCGCCGAAAATAAACGTGCGCGGCTGCATGTCGGTGTCGGGGTTGTGCTGGATGCGTTTATAGAGCGTGAGAATATGCAGCACCTGCAGGTGCTGGCGCTTGTACTCGTGCATCCGTTTCACCAGCACGTCGAACATCGAATCCGGATCCACGGCTATGGCGAGTTGATCGCGCACATAGGCGGCGAGGCGTTCTTTGTTATAGCGCTTGATGGCATGCCACTCCTCAGCCAACTCCGCATCCCCGATGATCGGTTCCAGTCGCCGTAGCTTCTCCAGGTCATGAATCCATCCGTGGCCCAGGCGCGCGGTCAGAAGCTGGGTGAGGCGCGGATTGGACAGCACCATCCAGCGGCGTGGCGTTACGCCGTTGGTCTTGTTGCTGAATTTCTCTGGTGTGAGGTCGTAAAAGTCGTGGAGAACGTTTTTCTTCAACAATTCCGTGTGCAGCTCGGCCACGCCGTTGATGGCGTGACTGCCAAGCGACGCCAGGTGCGCCATGCGGACGTAGCGCTCGCCATCCTCGTTGATCAGCGACAGGCGGCGCACGCGGTCGGTATCGCCGGGAAACCTGGCCCGCACGTTGTCGAGGTGGCGGCGGTTGATCTCATCGATGATTTCCAGATGACGCGGCAAAAGAGACCCGAACATGCCGTGGGGCCACTGCTCCAGCGCCTCCGGCAGCAGGGTGTGATTGGTATAGGAAAGCGTGCGTGTCGTGGTGTTCCACGCTGTGTCCCAGTTGAGTCCGTGTTCGTCCACCAGCAGGCGCATTAACTCGGCCACCGCGATGGCGGGATGGGTGTCATTCATCTGCACGGCGAAGGAGCGGTGCAGATCGGCCAGCGGACGATTGGCGTGGGTCTGGATTTGCAGGATGTGTTGCAGCGAGCAGGAGACAAAGAAGAACTGCTGCTCGAGCCGTAACTGCTTGCCCTGAATCTCTTCGTCGTTTGGATAAAGAATCTTGGAAATGTTCTCGGACGATACTTTGTCGGCCACGGCTCCGAAGAAGTTCCCGGTGTTGAAGGTCCCAAAATCGAACGACTCCACGGCGGCGGCCGACCACAGGCGCATAGTGTTTGCGGTATTGGTGCGATAACCGAGAATGGGCGTATCGTGGGGAATGCCGCGCACCAGTTTCTCCGGTATCCAGCGCACCCGGTAGTGGCCCTCGGCGTCCGGATATGTCTCGGTGCGGCCCCCAAATTTAACTTCAAAGACGTCTTCGGGCCGCTCGATGGCCCAGGGGTTGCCGAGCCGGAGCCACTTATCGGTCGTCTCCACCTGCCAACCGTCCCGTATCACCTGGTCGAAGATGCCGTACTCGTAGTAGATGCCATATCCGATGGCGGGAATGTCGAGCGTTGCCAACGAATCCATGAAGCAGGAAGCCAGCCGGCCCAGTCCACCGTTGCCCAGCCCCGGCTCCTCCTCCTGTTCGATGAGGGCATCGAGGTTCAGATCCAGCGAGCGCATCGCCTCCTCGGCTTCTTCGTAGATCCCGAGATTGATCAGGTTGTTGGCGAGGTGAGGTCCAGTCAGGAACTCCGCCGAGAGATAGCAAACCACCCGTGCATCCTGGGCGCGGTAATTGCGGACGGTCTGAATCCATCGCTCGACCAGCCGGTCGCGCACGGTGTGCGCCAGGGCCATGTAGAGATCATTGAGGGTGGCCCGCTCGCGATACCGGCCTTGCACGAAGAACAGGTTGTCGAGGAACGAACTTGCGAAAGCCTCGACGCCGGGAGCGGTCCGCTTGCTCTTCAGGGATCCGTTGGCAGTCACGGCAGGAACTTCGGTGTCGCTCATGGTCCACCTCGCGCAGTTTTTTGGCAATTGGATTTGGTCTCGAAGGATGAACCTTCCCACGATACGCCCTGGTGGCATCCCGGTTTTGAAGAATTGGTCAAATCCTACCGGGGGTGCAGAGGGATGGCCTATGAATTGGTCCGCAACCGGTCGATCCTTTGCTAACAGCGGAACCAATGCGCGCTGTTCTATACTTGCCATCAAACTGATTCAGAACAACTGAGCCAAAACGCGATTGAGGCCCGAATTGCGCGAATTCTCACGCCGTTCTGGGTCTCTGTACCCGCGGATCATCGTCCGCCGAGCAAGACAAACCACCTGACGCTCAAAGGAAAAGAGGCGGGGAGCAACCATGAGATTCGTCCATCGCTGGACCGCATTGGCGGCAAGCCTGGCTTTCGGATTTACCGCGCAACAAGCGGCGTCTCAGGATTTCAACCTGGCTGTGGGCAAACACGAGGTAATCGAATCCAAAATCCTCGGCGAGAAAGGGATATCCTCGTGGCACTGCCGCATCAATCGAAGCCGAACCTGCCGCTGCTGGTGGTGCTCGATGGGGAATGGAGCTTCACAAAAGTTGCGGTGATTGTAGATCACCTCGTTTCCAGCGGCCTCCTGCCTCCGATGGTGGTGGCAGGAGTGCTCAATACCGACCGCG
>DASXGD010000107.1:0-7780 GCA_036489245.1 Occallatibacter sp.
CTCCCTGTTGCTGATTGTAACGGCAACAGCGGAAAAACGTTGCGGCGTTTATTGACCGTCGGAGCGAGTCGGATGGTTACCGGAGTTGTAGTCGAGGTGCTCCGCGCGCCGGGCCGCCATCCAGCGGCGCCACTTGTAGTCAGCGAAGAGGGAAGCGGCGACAATAACGGCGGCGACGATCGCCAGTAAAACCTTCACAAGCCAATCCCCCTTCCCGTTTCGGCGCCACTCCGAGGAGCTAGAAGCCAGCAGCTAGGAGCTAGAAGGTAGTAGCTGCTTTTCACTCGTAGCGCAGAGCCTCGATCGGATCGAGCGATGCCGCTTTCCACGCCGGATAAATTCCGAAGACCAGGCCGATAACACATGAAACACCAAAGGCGATCGCGACCCACGTGGTCGAGAGCGCGGCGTGAAGAAACGACACCGCGAAGTGCAATATCAACGTAAACAGCGATCCGGCAAGAATGCCGAGAACACCGCCGACTGCGCACAGGGTCACCGCTTCCAGTGTGAACTGCAAAAGAATGTTCTTCCTCGTCGCCCCGATGGCTTTGCGGATGCCGATCTCGCGCGTCCGTTCCGTGACCGAGACCAGCATGATGTTCATCACCCCCACGCCCCCCACCATCAGGCCGACTGACGACACGGCCACCATGAAGAGAAACAGCCCGCCCGTGAGTTGATTCCACAACCGGGTCAGCGAATCGGGCCCGAAGATGGCAAAGTTGTCGTCCTGCTCCACGCGCACATTGCGGCGTACCCGCAGCAGTTCGCGCACTTCCTCGATTACCTGGGCCTTGTGAATGGGATCGTCGTACCGCACCACGACCCAGAAGTCCTTGATCTCCGGATGCATCTTGCGGAAGGTGCTCAGCGGAAAGTAGGCGGAGTTGTCCTGGGTGTTCCGCCCGCTTCCAAATGGCTGCGGTTGCACGTCGAGCACGCCGATGACTGTGAGAACATGGCCTTCCACATTGATATCCTTGCCGATGGGAGATTCATCCGGAAACAGGTCCTCGGCGGCATCGTGTCCCAGGACTGCCACATTGGCTGAGTGCTCCTCTTCCGATTCGGTCCACATGCGGCCGGAAAGGAACTCGAGGTCGGTCACTTCTTTCACTTGGGTTGTGGAGCCGTTCAGGATGGTGTTCTGGATTTTGTGCGTGCCCGCCTTGACCGAAACAGCACCCAGCCCGGTCTGAAAGTTCTGATACGTGAGCTCGGGGTCGACCGCGGTAACAAAGGGAAGTTTGCGCATGGCGAGCGCGTCTTCGTAGGTCAGTTTCTTGCGGTTCAGTTCCTCGGTCGTCGGCCGGTGGCCAAAAGGAATGAACTGAAAGATCCACAGGTCGTTGGTGCCCAGCGAACGCACGAACTGGTCGATGTTGGTGTTGAGTCCATTGATCGCCGAAGAGATCAGGATCACCGTGGAAATGCCGATGGAGATGCCCAGCACCGTGAGCCCCGAGCGAAGTTTGTTCTTGCGCAGGGTATCGAGGGCCAGGCGAACGGATTCTTTCGAGTCGCTGATTCGCATTGCTATAACTCCGCTCGCAAGGCGGCGATCGGGTCCAGCAACGAGGCCTTGTACGCCGGGTAAATGCCGAAGAACAAGCCCACTCCTGCCGACACCACCAGGCTTACCAGGATCGACCAGAATTGGACAACCGACGGGAAAGCGATGGCCAGCGTAATCAGCTTTGCGATCACGATGCCGGCGACCACGCCGATCACGCCGCCGGTCAATGAAACCGTGGCCGACTCAATCAGAAACTGCAGCAGGATATCCTGGCGCCGGGCGCCCAGCGCTTTGCGCACCCCGATTTCGCGGGTGCGTTCTGTGACCGCCACCAGCATGATGTTCATGATCACGATGCCGCCGATCACCAGCGAAATGGTGGCGATGGCGGCCACCACCGCGCCAAAGTTGTTGATGATTTTCCCCAGAAGGTTTTGAAAGGTGGCGCTGGAGTCGATCGAGAAAGCATCGAGGGCATTGGGCGCCAGGTGTCGCCGGGTCCGCATGATGACGCGCAATTCATCCGCCGCAGCGTCCATCACCTCGCCGCCCCCGCCCGCGTCCGCGTAGATCACCAGGCTGGAGTGGGCCCCATAGGAATGGATAAAAGCCGTCAAGGGAACGGCCACCCAGTTATCCATGCTCATGCCCAGCATCTTGCCTTGGCGCTCACCCACGCCGATGATGGTGTAGGGCGCCCCATCCACTCGAATCTCTTTTCCCAGCGGGTCGCCGGCTCCCAGCACGTTATCGACAATGTCGGCGCCCACGATTGCCACCGCCGTCGAGTGTTCGTCTTCCACCTGCGTAAACGACCGCCCCAGGTCGATATTCAGATTGGAGAGAGCCGGCATGGTCCAGGTCCAGCCGCGGATGTTCGTGTCGGTGGTCGACTTGGTTCCGTGCACCACCTTTCCGGTCGTGTTGCGCTGCGCGCCCACCGATTGGCAGAGCCGGCAATCGGAAAGAACCGCCCGGTAGTCGTCGTACGTGACATCCTTGCGTTTCTTGAATTCGAGGTACTCCTCCAGGGTGATGAATGTTTCCGGCATTTTGCTTATGGTGATCGTTGCCGCCCCGTACGAATTAATCTTTGAGGTCACAAACTCCTTGGCGCCGTTGGTCAACGTGACCACGGTGATGACAGAGGAGACCCCGATGATCACGCCCAGAAGGGTAAGAATGGACCGCAGCTTGTTTGCCCACAGCGATTGCAGGGCGAGCCGAAAGGCTTCGACGAGTTGCATGATCCCATTCTCCTTCGCGGCAACCAGGCCGGCGCACACAACCCAAGCCGGCTTCGCGCCCGCGGGCGGATCACATTGTATCCGTATTTTCTAAGTCTACGGTAAAAGCCGAAGCTAGTGGCAAGGAGCTAGCAGCTAGAAGCTGCCTTACTCATATCGCAACGCCTCAATCGGATCGAGATTGGCGGCTTTCCATGCCGGGTAGATCCCGAACAGCAGGCCAATGGCGCAGGACACGCCAAACCCGATCAGTACCCAGGTGGTCGAAAGCGTCGCGGGCAGGCCGATAGGCAGGAAATAGACGATATACGTCAGCACCGCTCCTACAAGAATCCCGATAATGCCGCCCACGGCGCACAGCGTCACCGCCTCGGTAGTGAACTGAGTGAGAATGGTCTTCCTGGTGGCTCCGATGGCCTTGCGCACACCGATTTCGCGAGTGCGTTCGGTGACCGAAACCAGCATGATGTTCATCACCCCCACGCCGCCCACCATCAGGCCCACGCTGGAGACGGCGATCATGAACAGCACCAGCCCGCCCGTCAGCTGACCCCACAGCTTGGAGAGCGAATCGGGTCCGAAGATCTCGAAGTCGTCCGGTTTATCCACCCGGACCTTGCGCATGATCCGCAACCGTTCGCGGATCTCTTCCTCGACCAGGGATTTGTATTTCGGGTCGTCGTACTTCACGCTGACCCACATGTCTTTGTCTTCGGGGTGCAGATTATGAAACGTGCCGAGCGGGAAGTAAACCTTGTTGTCATCCGGGTTTTTGCCGCCGCCGAAGGGCTGCTTCAGCTTGTCGACCACGCCGATCACGGTATACATCCCGGTTTCGACGTTCACCTCTTTGCCCACCGCGCTCTCGTCTCCAAAGAGCTGCTGCCAGGTGTCGTAGCCGAGGACGCAAACATGGGAGGCGCGCTGGTCTTCCTCATCGGTGAACAGGCGGCCCTCGCGAAAATTCAGGTCCGTCACCTGGGAGATCTGCACCGTGGATCCCTGCAGCCGCGTTCCAGCTACTTTTTTGCCCTGGTATTTCACGCTCACGGCGCCCACGCGGAACTGGCCCACGTGCTGAAATCCACCATCGGCCGCAACCACGTGCGGAAGTTTGCGCAGTTCCAGTACTTCATCGAGATTGAGCTTCCGGCGCGACAGCATCTCCGTGGTGGGCCGCACCCCGATCACCGGCATATGAAAAACCCAGAAAACATTCGAGCCCAGCGAACTGACCCAGTCGTTGACCCGGTTGTTCAATCCGCTGATGACCGACGAGATCGTAATGACGGTCGTCACACCGATCACGATGCCCAGCACCGTCAGTCCCGAACGCAGCTTGTTCGTGCGCAGCGTGTCGAGCGCCATCTTGACCGATTCCCGTGTTTGTCCTTGCGCCATAAAAACAGCTCCTGGCTACTAGCTTCTAGCTTTTAGCTAAAAGCTCTCGTTCCCGACGGGCACCCCGCCCAAGGACTGCCGCGAAATCCAATCTCTCATTCGAACAGCTAGTAGCTAGTAGCTAGTAGCTGCCTTTACATCTCAGCACGCAATGCCTGCACCGGGTCCAGCTTGGCGGCTTTGCTGGCGGGGTAGACGCCGAAGAATATGCCCACGGCCGTAGCCAGAAACAATCCGAGAAAAATGGCCCACACCGGCACAGCGGTGGGGAAGCCAACCACGATCGTGATGAGTTTGCCCACCAGGACCCCGCCAAGAACACCCAAAGCTCCGCCCACCAGGGCCAGCGAGGCGCTCTCGATGAGGAACTGCAGCAGGACATCGCGCTGCTTGGCGCCCAGCGCCTTGCGCACCCCGATCTCGCGCGTTCGTTCCGTGACGCTGACCAGCATGATGTTCATGATCACCACCCCGCCCACCACGAGCGCGATCGAAGCCAGGCCCAGCACCACCGACGCGAACAGCGAACTGATCTGCTTCCAGATATCGAGGAATGTGTCGTTGGTTTCGATTTCGAAATCGTCCGGGGTGCCGGGCGCGTTGTGGCGGCGGGTCCGCATCAGCACCCGGGCCTGGTCCTTGGCGCGCTCCATCACTTCCGCGTTGCCGTTGGCCCGCGCATAAATGTCCACCGAGTCGTTGTAGCCGTAAATCTGCGGGTAGGTGGTGATGGGAATCGCAACCCAGTTGTCCTGCGACTGACCCAGCGTCTTGCCCTGGCGGTCGCCTACGCCGATGATCGTGTAGGGAATACCGTCCACCCGAATCTCCTTGCCGATCGGGTCCCCCTCGGGGAGCAGGTTGTCCACGATGTCGTAGCCCACAATCACGTTCTTGGTGGCGTGGTCCTCGTCGGCGGGAGTAAACCCGCGCCCGATCGCGATATCCACGTTGTTCAGCGACAGCATGGTCCAGGTGTAACCGCGCACGCCGGTGTTGTTGCTCGACTTACCGTTCGCGACCACATTGGTTTCCTTGTTCAGAAGCGCCCCCACCTCGCTGCACTCGTCGCAGCCGTCGCGCAGGGCGTAGTAGTCGTCGATGCGCAGGATCTTGCGCTTCTGGTACTTGAAGTACTCTTCAGGCGTGAAGATCACGCTGGACATCTTGGTCACCGTGAACACATCCGCGCCGTAGCCCGAAAGCTTGGTGCTCACATAACGGTTGGCGCCGTTCACCAGGGTGATGACCATGATCACGGAGGCCACGCCCATCACCACCCCGATGAGGGTGAGGATGGAGCGCATCTTGTTCCCCCACAGGGACTGCAGCGCGAGTCGAAAGGCCTCAATCAGTGGCATGATTCTGCTTTCTGTTCCTGAACGGCAGGGCGGGCGCCGACCCGCCTCATCCCGTCGACGCAAAATTCCGGGTACCCCGATTCGCCCCGACCCGGCAATTCCAGTGTACGCAAAATTCGGATTCCCAAAACCCGGTTACGAGCCGGAACGCCGGCCCGAAGATCCCGTGACGGTTGAGTTTACCCCGGTATTGAATGGACGCACGACCCTCCCTTCAGGCCACAGCCGTGCGCAATCGATCCGACGGATGCGATGCCCCGGGCGAAGATACCCGCCAGTTGATACGGGCAATGGGCCGGTTCGGTTCCTCCGGGCTTTCTGATGTATTCGTTATGGATGCGAGGCGGCTTAAGGAACCCCCTGTCCGGGCCTCCCGCCTACACCAGCCGCCGCGGCGGTTTCCGGGTCAGGCGGTACACGCCCAGCGCGATCGCCGCCAGCCCCAGGCCGATCGCCAGCCACGCACTCTGCCGGGTGTGCATCATCATTCCGCGATAAAGCGCAAAGGCGCCGACGATCAACATCAGAACGCCCCGAACCTTGTCCATGCCGGTATCCTCTCGGAAGCGCGACTGCTTTGATCCTAAGGCAGGCGGCTCGCGGGCGGCGGGAGCACGCCGGAGTTGATCCAGCTATCTCAGGGTTTGACCCCCGCCGCCGCCGAATCCTATCGTGGTTGGGTACGGCCCATGAGAGGAATGCCATGTCCACCCCTGCCGCTCCCGTTGCGCCCGCCCTGAAAAAGACCGCCTTAAACGCCACCCATCGCGCCCTCAAAGCAAAAATGGTCGACTTCGGCGGCTGGGACATGCCGGTGGAGTATCCCTATCCTCCACCCCAGCGACAAGGACCCGTCGCCGGGGGCCCCGGGTCCGGCGGCGGCCTGATCGCCGAGCACATGGCCGTCCGCACCGGTGTCGGGTTGTTCGATGTGAGCCACATGGGCGAAATCCAGTTCCGAGGCCGCGGCGCGCTGGCTGCCGTGCAGCACATCACCATGAACGACGCCTCGCGCCTCAAAGACGGGCAGGCCCACTATTCCGCCCTGCTCGCGCCCCAGGGCACGTTCGTCGACGACATCCTGGTCCACCGTCTGAGCGAAAACGACTATCTGCTGGTAGTGAACGCCGGTACGACCGACAAAGATTTCGCCTGGATCCGGAAACACGCCGGCTCCATGCCCGGCATCCATATCAGCGACTATTCCCCGTACTACTCGCAACTGGCGCTGCAGGGGCCGCGGTCGCTTGATACCCTGCGCAAACTCACCAAGGTGGACCTGGAGGCAATCAAAAATTACTGGTTCACCTGGGGAACCGTGGCCGGAATTCCCAACGTGCTCATCGCCCGCACAGGCTATTCGGGCGAAGACGGCTTCGAGGTGTATATCCCCTCCGACGAAGCCACCACCGTAAAGATGTGGAACGCGCTGATGGAGGCCGGCGGCGAATTCGCCATCCGCCCCTGCGGCCTGGGCGCCCGCAACACCCTTCGTCTCGAAGCCGGCATGAGCCTGTACGGGCACGAAATCTCAGAAGAGATCAACGTGCTCGAAGCCGGCCTGACCCACTGGCTCAAGCTGGACAAAGGCTCATTTATCGGCCGGGATGCCCTGGCGGCCGTGCAGGCTTCGGGCGGCCCCAGGCGCAAGATCATCGGCCTCGAAATGGTGGACCGCGGCATCGCCCGCGACGGCTATCCGGTGCTCGATCTGGGAGGCCGCGAGATCGGCGCCATCACATCCGGCTCCCCCGCGCCGTTCCTCAAGACCAACATCGCCATGGCCCTGGTGCCCGCAGAATTCGCGGCCGGCGGACGCGACGTGCTGGTGCAGGTGCGTGCCAACCAGGTGCGCGCAAAACAGGTGCCATTGCCCTTCTACAAGCGGCCGAAGAAGTAGCCAAACAGCTGCAGCACTATCGCTATTTGAGAATCTCGTCTTTGAGTACGTTCTTGTGCGCCGCTACGCTCGAAAGAATCGCGTTGAGAGTGCCGACTCTCAAGGATTTGTGCGCTGGAACGGCGATACGGTGAGGCGAAGTTCTTGTGTCTGCAGGATGACGTGGCTCCCTACCTGGTGGACCTTTACGTAATCCCAATGCTTGCAGAGGAGTGCGATCAACTGCTCGCCGCTCAGATCGCGCGGCAGCTTCATGCAACAGCCAACACTTCGTCGCGAACAAGGCGCAAGCGGATGGAGGCTGGTGAAGCCGAATCGAAATAAAAGGCCTGGACCGCCTCGCGGACGTTGG
>DASXGD010000115.1:0-3146 GCA_036489245.1 Occallatibacter sp.
TTCCCGGTCAGTTCCTCGATGTAATTTCGCTGGTTCGTCATCACCACGCGGTCCGACTGCATGGGACCATGGCCTCCGAGAACGTATTTGAAATCGGCGCGCATGACGTTATCGATCGTTGCGGGCCAGGCATGGGGAAACCCGTCGCCGAGGTTGGGCAGCCAGCCGTGGCTAGCGTCCCCGGTGGCCAGCGCCCGCTGCTGCGGGCACAACACGAACACGTCGCCTGCGGTATGGGCATGGCCGTGAAACTCAAGGTGCAGGTCGAAAGCCGGATCGCGAAGCTGATACGAATCGTCGAACGTAATGGTCGGCAATTCGAGCGGATAGTCCTTCAGTTCGGTCTGGTATGCCTGTATCTGTCGAACCTGTTCCGCGCAAAAGGCCTTTTCCGCGGACGAACTGGAATGGGCCGCGCGCTGCTGCATCTTGTCGATCTGCTGCGGGACCTCGTCAAGCGAAGCTTTCATCCGCGCAATCGCGAGGTCCGACATGAGCTGCTTGGTGGCATTGGTGGCAATGAAGTCGACCTGCCCGCCCGTCTGGCGATAGGCGCGGTCGCCCTGCGTATGATCCCAGTGGAAGTGTGTGTTGATGACGTAGCGGACCGGCTTGTCGGTCAGTTCGCGCTTGATCTGCGCCACCAGCGCCGCTGCAGCCGAAGGCTTGGAATGGGCGTCGACCACCACCACGTCTTTCGATCGCACAAAGACGGCTCCGTTGCAATTGATCATGGCCTGGGGCCGGGCCTTGGCAAAGTACACGCCGTCGGCAGCCTTCTCCAGATCGAACAGTTTGCCGTCGGCCGGGGTGGCTGTCGCGCGCGCCCATGCCGCTCGATGCCAGGCCAGTTCCACAACGGACGCGCCCGCCAGTGCACCTCCCATGAGCAGGCGCAGGAAGTCGCGGCGGGAGGAATGGCTGGGTTGGGGCTCAACATGATTGTGCGCGGGGAAATGGTAGTGTGCATGGGGGTGAGGATGCGAGTGCGATTGACCGTGATAGGTGTAGGCTGCGTCGTTCTCGTTCATGAGTCTCTCCTGCTGCTTTATTTGGCGGGAAGGATTCCCTCGGCCGCGTAGAGCTTTGCGCTGTCGAAGATGGCTCCGTTTTTGATCACGATTCGGCAGCGGCGAATGTCGCTGACGTTACTGCCCGGGTCGCCTTCGATCAGAACCAGGTCGGCCAGTTTGCCCGGTTCGATCGATCCGAGCCTGTCCTGCTGCTTGAGAACCGTCGCCGCGACGAAGGTGGCGTTTTGCAGCGCCTTCGTCGCCGGGATTCCCGCCTTCACCTCCAGTTCCAATTCTCGATGGAGCATGAGACCAGCCATGGAGTCGGTGCCGGCGAGGATGGGCACACCAGCGTCGTACATGCGTTTTGTCATTTTGAGCATGGCGGCCCACGAGTCGAGATAGGTCTGGTCGTTGGCAGGCGTCACAGGGAGGCCGCCAGTGAAGGCGCCGCGCTGGACCTGGGCGGGCAGACGATCGAGCACGGGTGCGAAGTCGGGCGAAGCCTGTTTGGGCCGACCGGTAAACATGCCTTCGAATGCGACCAGGGTGACGTCGACCGTGGTGTGATGCTGAAGCAGCAGGTCGATAAAGTCATTGACGGGCTTGGATTCGAGATCGAGGCCGGCGGCATACTGGCCAACGGCGGTGAAGCGCTCGGGGGTTCGGGTGTCCTTTACTTTGTCGGCAAGGAAATTGAGGAAGATGAAGTTGATGTGCTGAATTTCGTCCGCGCCCTCCGCGACGAATCGGGAGGCTGTGATGCCATTGGGCACGTGTCCGCTGACCCGCATACCGCGTTGATGCGAGACCTGGACGATACCGGGCAACAATGTGGGATTGAGGGAACTGTAAACCTTGGTCTGGATGTAGCCGAGATCCGCATAGCGATTGACGGCTGCGTTGGCTTCCTCCTGGGTGGAAACGAATATTCCTGTGGGAGACTGCATGGGATCGCGGCCATCGATCAGACCGGCTTTACTGACGCGCGGGCCGATCGCAGTTCCTTCCTGCCACTCCCGCTGCATCTTGCCCAGATCGTCGATGTCGTTTCCCATGTCGCGGACGGAAGTAACTCCGCTGGCGATGTGCAGGATTCCATCGGCAGGCGCCAGATGGACGTGCATGTCGAAGAGGCCAGGCAACAGGGTCTTTCCACGGCCATCGAGGCGTTCGGCGTTTTCGGGCACCTGCACAGAGGCGGCAGGCCCGACAGCGACAATGCGGTCGCCAGTCACGACAACGGTTTGATCCTCGCGCATGGAAGCGTGGATCGAATCGAACAAACGCACGTGCTCGAAGGCGATGGGTTGGCTGACGTGCTGGGTCAACTCCAGCGCCAGGCGCTTGTAGCGATCCGAATCCGACTGCATGGTAAGCGCATAGAGCCGGGCGTTGGTTGATTCCCAGCCTTCACGCAGAACCGCAAACCATGTGCCCGGCTGGGCGAAAAAGTTCAATTGGTCATCGAGCCAGATGGGGATAGGCGTGGTGGCAAGGCCGGTAATTGCGTACTCGGTGACATGCACGGATTCGCCGTGATCCTGCAGGGTCACGTCGGTTTGCTTCTCGATTTGAGCTTCACCCGCCGGAAAGAGCTTAACGCCGGCCGCACCGGCCTTCAGAAGTGTCCTGGCCTGCAGTGCATTTTCAACGGACGGCGAGTTAATGCTGAGATAGAAGCTTCCCGCCGGAGCGTGACCCTCTTCCGCAGTGCTTTTCCAGGTGGCTTGCCCGTGTTCGACGTTGAAATGCTCGTCGACGGTCGCCTTCAGGTAGTCCACACCGGCGATATCGGTGCGCGTGGGCATGCCATTGCTTCCCAGCAGGTATCGTGCTTCGATCTTGGGGCCGCGTCCACGGTCGTTGAATTCGAAGGTGCAGGTGAGCTTACCCCCCGCGCCGAATGTATCCACTTCGGCTCCGGCCTTTTGCCCGGCCGTAAAGATGGACAAACGCAATGTCTGCGGCGCGCTGTCTTGTTGAGAGAGCGCGGGAAATGCGGCTGCAAGGCAGATGGCGAGCAGGGGAAGGGAGGTCGTACGCATGCGCCAAAGGCTACCAGAGTTTGTGCAAACGGCCGGGGAAATATTTCCTGTCGCCGGCCGACTCGCGGCCCGCGCCAGGTTTCAA
>DASXGD010000174.1:0-6639 GCA_036489245.1 Occallatibacter sp.
CGAATGCAGCTATATATGTAGTTACATTGCGTACCGCTGCTGGTGCCAGATCCAGGCCGTGCGAACGATGTCGTCGAGTTGGGTGTAGCGCGGTTTCCAGGCCAGTTCGCGGATGGCCTTGTCCGAGCTCGCAACGAGCACCGCCGGATCGCCGGGGCGCCGCGGGTGCACTTCAGCGGGAATCGGATGCCCGGTCACACGCCGCGCCGATTCGATGACTTGCCGCACGCTGAATCCTTGCCCGTTGCCGAGGTTGTAGATCAGTTTGCCCTCGGATTCAAGCTTCGCCAAGGCAAGAAGATGCGCTTCGGCCAGATCGGACACGTGGATATAGTCGCGAACGCAGGTGCCGTCTGGCGTGGCATAGTCCTCGCCGTAAATCCGGATGGAAGCGCGCCGCCCCAGCGCCACGTCCAGCACCAGGGGAATGAGGTGGGATTCGGGATCATGGGCTTCGCCGCGGGTGATGGTACCGTCCGGCCCTTCCGGCGCCCCGGCTACGTTGAAGTAGCGCAGAGAGGCATAATGCAGCCCGTGGATCTGGTTGAACCAGCGCAGCATATGCTCAAACAGCAATTTTGATTCCCCGTACGCGTTGGTGGGCTGAAGGCGGGCGTCCTCAACGATGGGCACCGATTCCGGCTCTCCGTAGACGGCGGCCGTGGATGAAAACACCAGGCGGCGCGGCCCGTGCGCCAGCATGGCCTCCAGCAGGGCCAGACTGGAGGCGGTGTTATTGCGGAAAAACGTCTCGGGCCGGACCATCGATTCGCCGGCCTCGATTAGAGCCGCGAAATGCAACACGCTGTCGAAAGGCTTTCCCTGCTTGCCTGCGGACGTGAAAAGGTTTTCAAGAAGGGCCCGGTCTGCAAGCTCTCCTTCGACAAAATCCACCCCCGGCGGGAGCAAGTCGCGGCGGCCGTGGCTGAGATTGTCGAAGACCACAACCTGGTGGCCCCGGGAAGCGAGGAGTCCGGCCACAGTACCACCGATATACCCGGCCCCGCCAGTAACCAAAACTTTCACAAAAAGTCATTCCTTTCCGCCACACTTTGGGTTAACCTGAGTCTATAACACCAAGCGATATTTGAACCGGACGCGTCTGATCTCACCGCCACAGGTGGCTGGATTTTAGCTTGTGCCTATCGATACAGAATTAAAGCGAAGTTTGCTTGATATAAGCCCGGTTCAAGGCTCCGATTTTTCCCTGCTGCTTAACACGGAGTGGAACGCCCTATGTTCTACAAACCTGCGGTATTAAGTCAATTATGGCCGGGCCGGGTACCACACCATACAACTTTGTACGCATTTAGTTTTTGCTCCTCGTCTTATACACTAGTGGCAACAGTTTGCCGTGTTTCCCCATCCCAATTCGTAGGATTCTTTTTAGTCAGGTTGCGGAGTTGCAAGGACTGTACGTCTCTTCCCTTTTACGATGAACGTCAATTGGGACTATCGTCAGGTATGGCGCGGGGTGGCGGACGCATGCCCAACTCGCTCAAAGCCGGTCTTTATCTGTTTTCCAAGAAGGCTGGAACTCTAGCAAGATTCAGGGGACCATGCCGGCAAGCTTGGGGTTTTGCCGCTCCCCGAGACTCCGTTATTGGGACCTGCCGCTCTGATTCACTTTTATTGGCCCAAAATCGAGGGATATGATTATGTCGGTAAACCGTTATTCAGCTAGAGCCAGCTTTGATCTGCCGCCCCTGGAGCCACCCCCAAGGATGCCGGTGAATCGCCCGCAGGTTCGTGCCAACTTTGGCCTTCTCCCTGAACCGGAAAGAAGCGCGGCGTCATTCATCAGCAGCGCCGTGGTCAACCTGACCATCCTTGGCCTGGTTCTTTATGTCGGGATGACTGCTCGGAAGGTCATTCAGGCCCATCGCTACGAACAGACGGAGTTGATCTTTCCCACCACGCCTCCGCCCCCGCCGTTATTGAAGATAAAGGTGCCTCCCCCACCCAAGGTGGTGGAAACCCCGAAGCTCCCTGAAGTCAAGCTCGATGCGCCCAAGATCAAAATGCCGAAGATCGAGAGGAAACCCGATCTGAAGCCGGTGCAGATGGAAGCCAAGACCGCCCTGCCGGTGGTGAAGCAAGCCAAGCCTGCGATTATTCTCGCTCCCCAACCCAAGGCAGCCTTGACCGCGGCCGCTCCAGCACAGGTGGCCCAGGCCAAACCATCGACCGCCCCCGTCCATCTGGGCGAGACTTTCGGCGTGACACCCAATCCAAACGCCACCCGGCCGGCGACCGTGGCCGCCATCGGCAATCCATATGGCGGCATGGAGGGACCGGCTGTTGCACCGAAGGGCGTGGTCGGCTCGGCCGGCATCGGCAATGGAACCCGGGCAGGTTCGAATGCCGGAACCGTGGGCAAGGTGGCTTCTGCCGGAATCCCCGCCGGAACCGGTACCGCTACCGCCTACACGGGAGGGAAAGTAGCTTCGGCAGGGATTCCCGCCATGCAAGCGGCGGTTGCGCCTCCTCCCGCTGTCGTTGCCGTTCCCAAAACTACCACTCTCGAGGTCATTTCCAAACCGCCGGTGCAGTATACGAGCGAAGCGCGCGCCCTCCGCGTTCAGGGGGATGTGGTTCTGCGGGTTACCTTCACTGCCGCCGGCCAGGTGCTGGTGCAGGGTGTGATTCACAGCCTGGGCCATGGCCTCGACGAAGAGGCTCGACGCGTTGCAGCGCAGATTCGCTTCCATCCCGCCACCCGAAATGGGCAGGCGGTCGACTTAACCACGAATATTACGATTACTTTTCAATTGGCTTAAGAAAGAAGCAGGTATGCTCAACAACGGCGGTGAGCATTCGCGGACGGAACAAACAGTGCAAGCCTACCTAACGCAAAACCGGAGATTTGGTGTCCCCAGGACCTCGCATGGCTCCGGTTTCGCCGTAGCACCTCTGGATTTAATCAGGAGTTAAATATGAATTCTCGAAAGATTCCGGCAACCTTGCTTCTTATCGCCTTGGGTACCACCTCCGCTTTCGCAAAGAAGGAACCCAAGTATGAAGCTGCCCACCAGCTCACACCGGAGCAGCAGGCGCTGGTCGTGAAGGCGATTGGGCAGGAAAAGATTCTGATCAAGAACATCCAGCAGCGTACACCGCTGGTGGAGACTTATATACAGGACACCCGCCCCGACGTAAAGCTCTACCAGGTCCCGGTTGCCGATACCTACATGCTCAGCCGCGTCGATTTTGGGAAGGCCTTCTACGACAAGTCCTACCAGCCGCGCACGGCTACGAAAAAGGGCGGATGGTTCAAGGGGTCGCTGGGCGCCATCACCAACCTGACCAAGGCTCTGGGGCTGGACACCAAGTTTACTTACAATCCCACCGGCTTCATGCAGATGATGTTTCTCGATCCCTCCGGATTCGACACGCAGCATTACCAGTTCAACTACGTGCGCCGTGAGTTTCTGGGATCGGTCCGCACCTGGGTGTTCGACGTGCATCCCAAAGTCTCCGGCATGGGCCGTTTTTATGGCCGCGTGTGGATCGAGGATCAGGACGCCAACATTGTCCGCTTCAACGGAACCTTCACGCCGCCCACCAACGAAGACTCGTCAAAGTACTACTTCCACTTCGACAGCTGGCGCATGAACGTGCAGCCGGGTGTGTGGCTGCCGGTGGCCGTCTACGTCGAAGAAACCCAGCGCACCGAGGGAGAGAAGTCGGTCGGCTTAAAGGCCCAGACCCATTTTTGGGGCTACTCGCTCAAGCTGCCCACACGCGACAGCGAGAACGTAAGTGTCAAGGTCGAAGACGCCGAAGACAAGAGCGACGATTCCCAGGACGTGAGCCCGCTGCAGGCGTCGCGCGAGTGGGTGACGCAGGCGGAAAACAACGTGATCGACCGCCTGGTGGAAGCCGGCCTGGTGGCGCCCTTGACGCCCAACGGCTTTGAGACCACCGTACTCGAGCAGATCGTCACCAACCTCGCCGTGCCCAACAACCTGGCCTTCAGCAGTCCCATTCATTGCCGCGTGCTCTTGACCGATACGATCGAGACCACCACCGTGGGCAACACCATCCTGGTCAGCAAGGGCCTCATCGATACCATGCCGCGCAACGAAGCGACCATCGCCTCGGTCATTTCCATGGGGCTGGCGCACATTACGCTCGGACATCACATCGACACTCGTTACGCCTTCAACGACCGTCTTCTGTTCCCCGATGAATCGACCTTCCAGCGCATCGACATGTATCACTCCGATCACGACAACGACGAGGCGGCAAAAAAAGCCTACCTGTATCTGGAAGCCTCGATGTACAAAGATCAGCTCCAGACGGCAGGTTTGTTCTGGGTGCAGCTGGCCGACCGCGGGCACGTGCTGAAGGCCCTCAACACTCCCAAGCTCGGCGATTCCCTTCTCCGCGCCGATGGGACTCCATGGATGACGCAACTCGCGCAGTCGTCCCCGAAGATAAATTGGGACGATCTGACCCAAAGTCCCGCCCTGCCGCTGGGAAGCTGGCTCAAGACCGATCCGTGGGATGATCGCGTCCACCAGCTGAATGCCAAGCTCTATGCGCCAATGAACCCGCGCGACAAGATGCCGCTTGAGGTCACGCCCATCTACTTCAAGCTGCAGCGTTACAGCGCCGCCACCGTGGCGCCCAATACTGCCGCTCCGGCGGAACAGCCGGCCAACGGGGATCCCAATAACACTCCCGCGCCGACCGCCGCTCCCGGGCCGGGCACCGCACCGCCCTCGGCGACGCAACCCGCAGCCGGAGATTCCTCGGCTCAACAGCAGCAGCCGCCTACGCCGACCCCGCAACTTCGCTAATACGCATGTGAATGCCCTTCTGGCCGGGATGAGATACTCGTCCCGGCCAAGGTTTGTCTGCTCCATTTTTCCCGGATGCCGATTGAGGCGAGTGCCGGCGTTTAGACTGGACTCAATTCATGATTACGAGACGTTCTGCCGTCCTTCTTCTGTTTGTTCTTCTTATCACCGGGGCCACCGCCCACGCGCAGGCGGCGGAATCCGCCACTGCCCGCCAACTCACCATCACCGCGGGCGCCATGGGCTCGGTATTCAATCCCAATGACAGCAATGCAACCGCTTATGTCGGCGGGTCGAATTACCTCATTGGCCTGGGCACCTATGTCGACGTCCACTTTACGCACTGGATCCAGATCGAAGGAGAGGCCCGCTGGCTGCGGTTCAACGAGTATTCCGGCGAGCACCAGGACAATTACCTGATCGGTCCCAAGATTCCCATCCATCGCTTCCGACGGGCCGATGTCTACGGCAAAGCCATGATCGGCATTGCCAAAATGACTTTCCCCTACAATTACGGATACGGGAGCTTCACGGCACTGGCCTACGGAGCCGGCGTGGACTACAAGCTCTCGCGGAAATTCACGCTCCGGCCCATCGATTTCGAATTTCAACAGTGGCCGAGCTGGCTCCCCGGCTCATCTCTCTACCCCTACGGCTTCAGCGCCGGAATCGGCTACCGCGTTTTCTAGGTGTCCCCAGCCATGGACAAACAATGCGAGGTCGCTGTGATCGGGGCCGGCATTGTCGGCCTCGCAGCGGCTTTGCAACTCCTTCGCAAGCGCCCCGGAACCAGGCTTTTGGTCCTCGACAAAGAGCGGGAAGTCGCCGCTCACCAAACCGGCCACAACAGTGGCGTCATCCATTCCGGCCTGTATTACAGGCCCGGTTCACTGAAAGCGCGCCTGTGCGTGGAAGGCCGCGACGCCATGGTCGCCTTTTGCCGGGAGCACGGCCTTCCCCACGAAGTCTGCGGCAAGATCATCGTCGCCACCGGGGAAGCCGAAATTCCCGGTCTCCATGAACTCCTGCGGCGCGGCCGCGCCAACGGTGTTTCCGGCCTGCGCGAAATCGATGCCGGCGAGATCCGCGCAATCGAGCCCTGCGCCACCGGAATCCGCGGCCTTCATGTCCCCGGCGCCGGCATCACCGACTTCAAACAAGTCGCGGCGAAATACGCCGGGCTCATTCGAGAAGCGGGCGGCGAGATTCTCCTCGGATGGGGCCTGGAGCGGATCGTCCATGAACCGGACGCCATCGTCCTCGAAACCGCTTCGGGCTGCGTCCGCGCTCGCTATGCCGTCAATTGCGCCGGGCTGCAGAGCGACCTCGTCGCGCGCATGGCGGGTGCGCGTCTCGGCCTGCACATCGTACCCTTTCGCGGCGAGTACTACAAAATTGCGCCCGCGAAGAGCGGCCTGGTCCGGGGCCTCATCTACCCGGTGGCCGATCCGCGCTTTCCATTTCTCGGCGTCCACTTTACGCGGCGTGTCGCCGGCGGCGTCGATGCTGGGCCCAACGCAGTGTTCTCGTTCAAGCGCGAAGGATACGCGCGCGCTGCGTTCAACGTGCGCGATGCATTGGGAACGGCCCTCTTTCCCGGCTTCTGGAAAATGGCGGCGCGCTACTGGAAGAGCGGCCTGGGGGAAATGTACCGTTCCTGGAACAAGCATGCGTTCACCGCCGCGCTGCAGAAGCTGGTGCCTTCGCTGGCGGAAGACGATCTGCAGCCGGGCGGATCGGGCGTGCGCGCGCAGGCCCTCGACAGCTCGGGCAATCTGCTCGACGATTTCTATTTCGCGTGGCACGAGCGCATCCTTCACGTCGGCAACGTGCC